>SLIH01000447.1 GCA_007135745.1 Halomonas sp.
GAGGTTTCCATTCAGAGATATGTCCAGTCTCGTTCTGGTACTTGGTGCGTCGACATGAAGCCAAAGAAGGGTCGACGTGGATTCCGTGTGCGAGGAGCCTGCCGGTGGCGCTTCGAGGGACAGCGTCGCATCGGGTGGTGATACCCGGATGCTGTGCTCAGCGCGTTCGAATTCATCGACACTGCCAACAAAGGTTGTACCCTCGGTGACCTCGAACCCCTCGGGTAAATCCAGAGAGTAGGCGCTGCCACCCGGCACCCAGATTCGATACTCACCCGGCTCTACCTCATCGACCGAATGCGGAACCGGCGCCCCGAGGGAGGATGTAACGGATACCGGGACACCAGGGAGCTTGGTCCAGGGGCTGCGCATGATGTCCAGTTCAATCAGACTTCCACTGCAATAGGGCGTCAACAGTTCGTCACGTTGGGCGGTGTCGCCCGTGAACAGATCGGAATAGGCGTAATAACAAAGTACATCCCAATCACTCACGGCACTGGTGTCATAAGTCCTCCACTGACTTCCCACGGGCGTTTCGATTTGAATGGAGGCGATGGATAGGCCTGTATCCGCGAGGTCGAACCGTTCAGCGCGATGATGGCGCGTCCCCACCATGCCGTCTCCCGCCAGGTCGAAGCGGCCATAATCCATCGGCAGGTTATCCTGATCTGCGGCATCCAGATCAAAGGCATCCAGGATGATCGAAATATCATCGTGATCGAAGCTTCCGTTGCCCGTGGTATCCAGCAGTGCGATACGGGCAGAGTCGCCGCCGGCGGCCAGGATGGCGGAATAGGCGTCAACCACCGGTTGTGGAGCCGTGGCATTGCAGTTGGTGTTGGAATCGTCGGTAATGGGAAGATCACGCGCGGTATCCGAGATCAGATCGCGGAGTTCGGGTACGCTCAAGTCCGGGTTCACACTCCATGCATAGGCAGCTACGCCGGCAGCCTGGGGCGTCGACATGGAAGTGCCGGTTGATGCGCCGGGCTCGGTTGCGCTGTGTTCCTCGCAGAACCATTCGCCGTCCTCATCCCAGGCGTTCTGAACACAGCTGCCCAATGACCACACGCTACGGCCAATGGCGGAGAGATTCCCTCCCATGATGGAAGAACTCCACGCGCAATCCGCTTCCGGGCGCTGATTATTTGAAGAGTTCTGCGACAGATTCTGCCGGTTTTCCACCACAAAGGTGTTCTCCAGATTGGGCAACTCCATCTCGCCGGCGGCCATATCGCCCAGAGCAGCGTAGGATAGGGGGCTATTGTTCCTCGCGTGCCAGTCGTCGACATCCTCGGGGTCCATGTTGCCTGAGGAGACGAAGTGCAGGAGACGACCTTCCAGACCACTGCCCGGGGTTTCCGCCATCTCCAGAAAGGTCTCGGGGCTGAAGGATCCCAGGTCGGAGGGGCTGGCCGCCGAAAGCCTGAGTTGGAGTGTCCAGGATGCGGCCTGGTTATGCAGAGTATCGGAATCAAACCAGCGCGCATTCTGACTGGTATTGCCGACGAATCTGGCATTGGGGTCATCATCCAGCACATCATTCATGCGATGAATCATTTGCCCCCGGCGTTTTGCCCAGGTATTGCCCTCGTCGCTCCGAGCATCGACAGCCCTGACATCAAGGTGACCCGGCATCATGCCAGTTGCCTCTATTCGCCCTTGATCCGTGATGCTGGCCGGAGGTTCGTGCGAGGCTGCAATGATACCGAGCACGTGATAGCCATGGGAGCGTTCATCGTCACCAGAAAAATCAGCGTTCTCAAAGCTTGCATTATAGGCTTCGTCGGGTGTGCCTCCGCCAAACGAGTCAGCAATAATGATCCAGGGCCGGTCATCCGCACCATTCAGGAGGCTTTTCAGGTTCCAGGCGGCGTGACCACGCAAGGCAACATGGTGATCAATGCGACCCAGATTGTTACCGAAACCCATTGTCGTGATGTAATCCGGGAGCCCAGGCTCCCCCATGGTCAAAGTGGATACCCAGCCACCCTGGGTGGAATGCGTGTTGCTTTCTGAGTCCAAGGGAAGGCGAGGTTCTTCGAAAAGAACGGATTTGCTGGCGCTCTGGATGATGCTTTCTGATTCGAGCTCTACCAGCAGCGCTTCCAGCGCTTTCAGGTCTCCAGGATCCGGAATACTAATGACTACCACTGGGACGCCGGCGCTCATGGTGGTAATCAGTGCCTCATAGGAGCGCAACAGGTCATTGATCTGTTCGCCTGTAGCGGCGAAATCGAAAATGAGCTCGACCTCGGTTCGGAGCACTCTTGCATCCGGTCCAATGCTCGGATCCTCGGAAACAAAATGTGCGCTGTCGTCCACCGGGGCATCGAGATCGTAGGTTTGCGCCACGGCCAGCTCATTCGGGCTGCCATCGAGCAACACTCCACCATCGGCCTGTTCGTGTTGCTGCTCACCCTTGTCATCGTCCCGTGAATCCGAGCCGCTGGAGCAGCCTGCAAGCAAAAGCAGCGCCAGAAGGATCCAGATGAAGTTCGACGAAAATTCCCTGAGATACATCATTATTGCTGCTCCCTTGAAAAACACACCCAGTCAAAGCTCACATTACATGTTCGCAATAATTTCGTGCCACAACAGTGGCGTTAATCACGTATTGGGCGTTTTCAGGTGTCTCTCTTGCGGTAGATTCTTACGGTTACATTGTTAGTGAGAAAAGCGGTCGAGGGGGGGGGTGTGTCGATTTAAAGGTTTCAGTTTTTTGTGTGACGGGCATAACAAAACAAATGCATAAGCATGGATAGGCGAGTATCACATAATTTATAGTGGTGTCAAACTTATTGATAATAATAATATTTTAAGGATGTAAACATGTCTTCTCCCCATATGCAGTTTGTCTCGCGCTCTATACAGAAGCGTTTGATTTCGTTTTAAGCACCTGGACTTTGCGCACCAAGGCTGGTCATCAGGTAGGTGCTGCGATGGCCGGTTCATGGGTTCGTATGCCCAGAGCTCAGCGGGGGTGAATGCATGGGTGTTGCCAAGGTAGGTCGAATCGGAATTGTCTTTCGCGACGATTGAATGAAAGCGCCAAAGGGTACGTCAGTTTCAACCGGAAGTAGCGTGATAAGGATCGATAGCTTGGTGGACACATTAATCGACATCGTGGACCGGCACGTCGCGCAACAGGCGAATCGACGGGCTTTGGCGTTTCTGGATGAAAAAGGCAACGAATTTCATGCGGAAACCTTTGCCGAGGTGCAATCTGCCGCCCAGCAAGTTGCCGGTTCTCTCCGCGCGCGGGACCTTTTCCAGAAACCGGTGATTTTGCTTTTCCCCACCGGGCCGGACTTCGTGCACGCCTTTCTCGGTTGCATGTACGCGGGCGCGGTCGCTGTACCCTCACCACTCCCCACGGGCAAAAAATACTATCTCGAGCGTGTACGGCATATGCTGCACGATTGCGGGGCCGCCCTTGTACTGGTCGATGAGCAATGGAAAGCCCGGATCAGCGATTATCTGGCCTCGGAAGGTGTCAGCGGTGTTGAAGTGGCGACGCTGCGGGATCTCAAGGCGGAGAATGCGACGGCCTGGCGCGATCCGGCGATCAATGCGGGGCACCTGACGCTGCTGCAGTATTCGTCCGGCTCCACCGGGGCGCCCAAAGGGGTGATGGTGGATCACGCCAATCTCGTGGAAAACAGCGCAGTACTGCAGGCACGCTGGGGCGGTCATCGGGACAGTGTCTACGGCAGCTGGCTGCCGCTCTTCCACGATATGGGGCTTATCGGAACCCTGCTGCAAATCTTCTACCTCGGTTGCAGCGGCGTCTTCATGGCGCCCATCGCCTTCGTCAAGCGCCCGCATCTGTGGCTGAGGATGATCAGCGATTACCGCGTCGATATTGCCGGGGCGCCGAACTTTGGCTACGAGCACTGCCTCAGGCAAATCCGTGATGATCAGATCGCCGGTATCGACCTGTCCTGCTGGCGGGTGGCTTTCAACGGCGCTGAACCGGTGCGGGCGAAGACCCTGAGTCGTTTCAATGAGCGGTTCCAGCCATTCGGCTTCGATCCCGCGGCCCAAACACCCAGTTACGGACTTGCGGAAGTCACCCTGTGCGTAGCCTGTCATGACAGGGAGAGCATTCACAGGGTCCTCGAGGTGGATGCTGACGCGCTCACCAGGCACCAGCGCGTAGTGCCTTCCAGGAACGGTCATCCATTGGTGGCCTGTGGCGCGGTCCAGGATGGCCCCAGCCCCGCTCCGGATGTTCGCATCGTCGACCCCAATACTCTGGAAGCACTGCCCGAGGCCCGGGTGGGTGAAATCTGGGTTGCCGGCCCCAGCGTGGCCCGGGGCTATTGGGGCAGGGAAGCGGCGAGCGAGGCTACCTTTCGTGCGCAAATTGAGGGTGAGGGCGATACAGAGTATCTGCGTACCGGCGATCTGGGGTTTGTCCTCCAGGGCGAGCTCTACATCACGGGCCGGCTGAAAGATCTGATCGTGTTCAACGGTCGCAACATCAGTCCCGAAGACGTTGAGCGTGTCGCCGAGGAAGATTCCGGCTTTGTTGATGAACTGGGTGAAGCCGTTGCGTTCTCCGTGGATGACGGC
>SLIH01000076.1 GCA_007135745.1 Halomonas sp.
AAATGACGTTGGAGGCCATCCAGATTCTCGGCGGGAACGGCTACATCAACGACTACCCTTCCGGGCGCCTGCTGCGCGATGCCAAGCTGTACGAGATTGGTGCCGGCACCCAGGAGATCCGCCGTATGCTGATCGGGCGTGAGCTTTTCAAGGAAACGGAGTAACCCCCATGGCCGTTATTGAATCCGCCATAGATACCGGTTCCGAAACCTTCCGCAAGCGGGCCGAGCATTCCCGCCGGCTGGTTGAGGACCTGCGCTCTACCCTGGCCAGCATCCATGAAGGCGGCGGCGAGAAGGCTCGGGAGCGCCACCGGGCCAAGGGCAAGCTGCCCGTGCGTGAACGCATTAACCGGCTGTTGGATCCCGGTTCCCCCTTCCTCGAAGTGGGCGCCATGGCGGCCCACGACGTCTATGATACCGAGGTGCCGGCAGCCGGCGCCGTGGCCGGGATTGGCCGGGTGGCGGGCGTGGAATGCATGATCCTGGGCAATGATGCCACCGTTAAGGGCGGCACCTACTACCCGCTGACGGTGAAAAAGCATATCCGCGCCCAGACCATTGCCGAGGAAAACCGTCTGCCCTGTATCTATCTGGTGGATTCCGGCGGCGCCAACCTGCCCCAGCAGGATGAGGTGTTTCCGGATCACGATCACTTCGGCCATATTTTCTTTCGCCAGGCCAACCTCTCCGCCAAGGGTATTCCCCAGATTGCCGTGGTCATGGGGCCCTGTACCGCCGGGGGCGCTTATGTGCCGGCCATGGCCGATGAGGCCATCATGGTTCAGGGCCAGAGCACCGTTTATCTGGCCGGCCCGCCGCTGGTCAAGGCGGCCACGGGGGAGACCATTTCCGCCGAGGATCTGGGCGGCGCGGACGTGCACACCAGTGTCTCGGGCGTGGCGGATCATCTGGCGCTGAGCGAGGAAGATGCCCTGGAGAAAGCCCGCGCCTGCATTCGCCATCTGAACTGGAAAAAAGAACCCGCCCTCACCTGCCGCCCGCCCCAGGCACCGCTCTACCCGGCGGAAGACCTCTACGGCATTGTGCCTACGGATCTGAAAACGCCTTACGACGTGCGTGAAGTCATTGCCCGACTGGTGGATGGCTCTGAATTTGATGAGTTCAAGGCCCGTTTCGGCACCACTCTGGTGTGTGGCTTTGCCCACTGGGCCGGCATGCCGGTAGGGATTCTCGCCAATCAGGGCATTCTGTTCTCGGAGTCCGCCGCCAAGGGGGCGCACTTTGTTGAACTGTGCTGCCAGCGCGGCATTCCGCTGGTGTTCCTGCAGAACATCACCGGCTTTATGGTGGGCAAGGACGCCGAGCACGGCGGCATCGCCCGCCATGGAGCCAAGCTGGTTAATGCCGTGGCCTGCGCCCAGGTGCCCAAGTTCACGGTCATTATCGGCGGCAGCTTCGGCGCCGGTAATTACGGCATGTGTGGTCGTGCCTACGAACCCAGAATGCTCTTTATGTGGCCCCATGCGCGCATAGCGGTGATGGGTGGCGAGCAGGCGGCGGGTGTTCTGGCGGACGTGCGCCGCGCGGGTCTGGAACGCCAGGGCCAGACCTGGTCGGAGGAGGACGAACAGGCCTTCAAGCAGCCCGTCATTGACCAGTTCGAGCGCCAGTCCCACCCCTACTACGCCAGCGCCCGCCTCTGGGACGATGGCATCATTGATCCCGCACGTACCCGCGAGACCATTGCCCTGGGGCTTTCGGCGGCGCTCAACGCGCCCATTCCCGAAACCCGTTACGGCGTCTTCCGGATGTAAGGAGTCCCAGCATGAGCGAACAGGAACCCACAGTACTGCAGCAGGACGAAGCCGGCGGCGTACGACGCATCAGCCTCAATCGGCCGGAAAAACGCAACGCCTTCAACGCGGAGGTGATTGCTTCGCTCACCGAGGCACTACGCAACGCCAGTGAGGACCCGGCGGTACGGGTTGTGATCCTCGCGGCCACGGGCAAGCACTTTTCCGCCGGGGCGGATCTGGAATGGATGCGCTCCACGGCAGCCATGAGCGAGTCCGAAAACCGCGACGACGCCCGGCATCTGGCCAACCTGATGCGTACCCTGGACGAGCTGGACAAGCCGGTGATTGCACGGATTCAAGGGGCGGCCTTCGGTGGGGCTCTGGGGCTGATCTGTTGTGCGGACATTGCCGTGGCGGCGGAGAATGCACGCTTCTGCCTGAGCGAGGTTCGGTTGGGCCTGGCGCCGGCAACGATAGGTCCCTATGTGGTCCGGGCGCTGGGCCATCGCCGGGCGCGGCGCTATATGCTGACCGCCGAGGTCTTCGACGCCATCCAGGCGCGGACCATGAGCCTGGTTCACGAAGTGGTGCCGCAAGACGAGTTGGACGATGAGGTGGCACGCATGACAGAGGCGCTGCTGCAAGGCGGCAGCCAGGCCCAGTCCGCCTGCAAGAAACTGCTGAGTACATTGGACAACCCGGCAGCGATACCGAACATCGATGAGCACACGGCCACCATGATTGCCGAGTTGCGCACGGGCGCCGAAGGACAGGAAGGGCTGAGAGCGTTTCTGGAAAAGGATGAACCCTACTGGCGTGGAGGGCATTCCTGATGAATGGCCATACCCTGCTGGTTGCCAATCGCGGCGAAATCGCCCGCCGGATTATCCGCACGGCCCGTCGTATGGGCATCACGACCGTCGCGGTCTATTCCGATCCCGACACCAACGCCCCCCATGTGCGCGAGGCGGATCAGGCGTACAACGTGGGGCCGGCCCTGGCCACGGAATCCTACCTCAATCAGGACCGGCTCATGGCCGTGGCACGCGAAGCCGGCGCCGACCTGGTGCATCCCGGTTACGGTTTCTTGTCCGAGAATACCGAATTTGCCGGACGCTGCGAGGCGGAAAACATCCGTTTCATCGGCCCCAGCGCCGCCGCCATTGCCGCCATGGGCGATAAGACCGCTGCCAAGAAGTTGATGGAAGAAGCGGGCGTTCCCCTGGTGCCCGGTTACCACGGCGAAGACCAATCCCTGGACGTACTCAAGGAAGCCGCCGACAACGTCGGTCTTCCCCTGTTGATCAAGGCCAGTGCCGGCGGGGGCGGCAAGGGCATGCGCGTGGTGCGCGAAGCCTCCATGCTGGAGCAGGAACTGGAAACGGCCCGCCGTGAGGCCAAGGCAGCCTTTGGCAACGACCAGGTGCTGCTGGAGCGTTTTGTGGAACAACCCCGGCATGTGGAAGTCCAGGTCTTCTTCGATCAGCAGGGCCACGGGGTCTATCTGTTCGACCGCGACTGCTCGGTGCAACGCCGCCACCAGAAGATTATCGAAGAGGCCCCCGCCCCGGGGCTCTCCGCGGAAACTCGCCACGCCATGGGCGAAGCGGCCGTGCGCTGTGGCGAAGCCATTGATTACGTCGGTGCGGGCACGGTGGAATTCCTGCTCGATCCCTCGGGCGAATTCTTCTTCATGGAAATGAACACCCGCCTGCAGGTGGAGCACCCGGTGACCGAAGCCATAACCGGGCTGGATCTGGTGGAATGGCAGATCCGCGTAGCCCTGGGCGAACCCCTGCCCTGGCAGCAGTCCGAACTGAGCTGGGAGGGGCATGCGGTGGAGGCGCGGATCTATGCTGAGGATCCAGATCTGGGCTTTCTGCCCACCAGCGGACCTATTGAGTACCTGGAAGAGCCCGCTGGATCCGGCATTCGTGTCGATTCCGGGATTGCCCAGGGACTGACGGTCAGTAGCGATTACGATCCCATGCTGTCGAAGGTCATTGCTCATGGGCCCGACCGTGAGCAGGCCATCAATCGACTCCTGGAGGCCCTGGACGCATATCGGCTGGCGGGCTTTACCACGAATACCGGCTATCTCTGTCGGATTCTCGCCCACGAAGCGTTCAAAAACGGTGACCTGCGGACCGATTTTATTGAAGTGCATGAAGCCGAACTGGCCGCACCTCGGGTTGATGACCCCAGCCAACGGGCGCTGGGCCTGCTGGGCTGGCTGCGTCATCAACCCATAGCCGTGACGGATGCAGTCGATCCCTGGGATACCCTTACAAGCTGGCGTCTTGCCGGTGAGGATTGGCAGCGAGCGGAAGTCCACTCCGGTGAGCGCCACACGCTGCGTTACCGCCTCGGGCCCGTTTCGGCAGGCCAGCAGCAGGTGCGCATTCGTGATGATGATGAGGGAAATGAGCTGACCCTTCGCTGGAGCGGCAATGGGGATACCCTGCCCGTGCGCCTCCAAAGGCCTTTTGGCCAGCACGAGGACCTGACCCTGACTGCCATCAGCCGCCCACCGGCCACCGTAACCCTGTTCGCAAAAGGCGAGTGCTGGTCCGTGCGGGTAAACCATCCGGAGATCGACCTGGCGGAAGAAGACAGTGGCAGCCTCACGGCTCCGATGCACGGCCGCGTGGTGGCGGTCTACTGCAAAGCCGGCGATCGCGTATCGGCCGGTCAGCCCCTGGTGGTGATGGATGCCATGAAAATGGAACACACGGTGGTGGCGCCGGCAGATGGCGTGGTCACCGAGCTCCACTGTCACGCCGACGAAAACCTGAGCGCTGGCC
>SLIH01000058.1 GCA_007135745.1 Halomonas sp.
CTCTTTGGTGCCGGCATTGTGTTGTTCGCGGAGCGCGCCGAGGCGGCCGGGGCCGATGCCCATGCCCGTCATCGCCGGCGGATGTTCTCGCTGGGCTGCATTGGACTCGCTCACGCGCTGCTGCTGTGGTACGGAGATATCCTCCTGCTGTACGCCATGATCGGCATGATCGCCTTCCATTTTCGCAATGAGGACACCGGTCGGCTGCTGCGCATTGCCGCTGTTCTTTACCTGGTGCCGGTGGCCGTGGCCTTTGCCATGACGGGGGGGATGAACCTGATGGGGGAGGAAACCTATCAGCAGTTTGTCCGGGAGTCCTGGGATCTCAAGCCGGAGCTGATTGCGGCGGAGGTCGCGACCTATCAGGGGAGCTGGAGCGGCCAGTTCAGCCAGCGGGCCCAGACGCTGGCTGATGCCTACCTGTGGATGGTGTTGACGGAACAGGGCTGGCGGGTGCTGGCCATTATGCTGGTTGGTATGGCGGCGTATCGGTCCGGCCTGCTGAAGGGCGAATGGCCGCTGGACGCCTATCGACGCATGTTCCTTGTGGGGGCCGGTGTTGGCATCCCGCTGATACTCTGGGGTGCGCTCTTTAACCTGACCCATGATTGGGAAATGCGGTATTCCCTGTACATGGGCCGCCAGTTCAATGGTCTGGGCGCACCGCTGGTCTCGCTGGCGTGGATCTCCCTGGTGATCATTGCGCTGAAAAAAGGCTGGCTACCGGGCCTGACGACACGGCTCCGTGCTGTCGGGCGTATGGCTCTGACCTGCTACCTGCTGACCACAGTGATCTGTACAACGCTGTTCTACGGCCACGGGCTGGGGCTGTTTGGCACCATGGATCGGGCGGAACAATGGCTGGTGGTGATCGCCGTCTGGTTTGTGCTTCTTACGTTTGCCCCGCTCTGGCTGCGGTGGTTCCGGATGGGACCGGTGGAGTGGCTGTGGCGCTGGGCAAGTTATGGGCGCCGTCCACCGTTCAGAACGACCACACCATCGGAATAAGGAGGATGGCGGTAGTGGCAACCACCAGGCTCAACGGAAACCCGATCCTCATATAGTCGGTAAACCGGTACCGACCCGGCCCGTAAACCATGAGGTTGGTCTGGTAGCCCAGCGGGGTCATGAAGCTGGCGCTGGCGGCAAACATCACCGTTACCGCAAAGGGCAGGAAGTTGACTCCCAGTTGTTCCGACAGCGCCAGTGCAATGGGGAACATAAGCACCGCCGCGGCATTGTTGGTAATCATTTCGGTAAAGATCACGGTGAGCAGATAGATCAGTGCCAGGGCCAGCCAGGGCGACATGCCGGCGTCTCCCAGAAGGCTGGTTGCAATGAAGTTTGCCGCGCCAGTATCGGCCATCGCATTACCCAACGCGAAAGAAGAAGCAATGACCACCAGTACGGGCAGGTCGACACTGCGCCGCGCGCGGGAGGCCGTGATACAGCGCGTGATCACCATCAGGCCCGCAGCCACCAGGGCCGCCTCCATGATTTTCAGGATGCCCGTGGCACTGAGCAGCACCATGAATCCCAGTATCCCCAATGCCAGAGGAGCACGGGAGAAGTCGGGCGGGGTGGAATCGTTCAGGGCACTGACGAGCAGAAAGTCCCGCCGGAAGCGGTACTGCTCAACAAACTCGTGGCTGGCCTCGAGAAGCAGGGTATCGCCCATCTGGAATTCGATGTCACCCAGCTTCCCCGGTACCCGTTTGCCCTCGCGGGAGATGGACAGAATGGCGGCATTGAAGCGGGTGCGGAAGCGGCTGTCGCGGACTGTCTGAGCGAGCGCCGGGAACTCGGGCCCCAGGACTACCTCAACCAGACAGCGCTGATGGTTGGCCAGATCCAGCTTGTGCACGCTGGCCTGGGCGGGCTTGAGGCCATGAATTCGCCTGAGCTCGCTGGCGCACTCCGGAGCACCGACGAAATAAAGGCGATCGCCTCCCTGAAGGTGACGATCCGGCGATACTGGGGTGATCAGCTCGCCATCACGCTCAATTTCCGTAAGGTAGCCGTAGGTCAGCGCACGCAACCCCGCCTGGGCGACGGTCTTGCCTTCCAGCGGACCGGGGCGGGTGACTTCCACCTCAACTCCGTATTCCCGTACGGCGTCCAGATCTTCGCTGATGCCGCCTCGGCTGGGCAGGAGTCTGTTGGCAAAGAGTGCCATGAAAATGCCGCCCACCAGCAGCAACGGTACCCCCACCCAGGCCAGTTCGAACAGGCCCAGCTCTATCCCGAGCCGGGACTGAAGCATGCCGTCAACAACCAGGTTGGTGCTGGTGCCAATCAGGGTGCAGGTGCCGCCCAGAATGGCGGCGTAGCTGAGCGGGATCAGCAGTTTGGAGGCGGGAATCTGAAGCCGTTGGGCCCAGTCCTGAACCGCCGGGATGAACATCGCCACCACGGCGGTGTTGTTCATGAAGGCGCTCAGGATGCCGGCCGGTGCAATGATGCGGGTCTGGGCGGCGGAATTGCTTTTGGGGTGTCCCAGAAGGCTACGGGCGATCCACTGGATGGCTCCGGTCTCTTTCAGGCCTCCAGCCACGATATAGAGTGTGGCAATGGTGATGACGCCGGGATTGGAAAATCCGGCGAGTGCCCCGGATGGGCTGAGTATGCCGCTGACCAACAGGAAGGTCATGGCGGTCATCAGCACCAGGTCGGCAGAGAGCCGGGTCAGAACCAGTGTGCCCAGAACGCACGCCAGCGTGGCCAGCGTCAGTATGGCGTCCCATTCCATGAGTGGAGCGCTCAACGGCGGGGTTTTATCATGTTGCGTTCACGCAGATAAGCGATCAGGTTCTCGACGCAGTCATCGACGCTCAGGGTGGAGGTGTCGAGAATGATTTCCGGATGCGCGGGCCGCTCGTAGGGGGAATCTATGCCGGTGAAGTGTTTGATCTCGCCTTTACGCGCTCTCTGGTAGAGGCCTTTGGGGTCCCGTTCCTCGCACACCTCCAGTGGTGTGTCCATGAACACCTCAATGAACTCCCCCGAAGGGAGCATGTTGCGCACCAGTCGCCGGTCGCTGGCAAAGGGCGAGATGAAGGCGCTGAGTACGATCATGCCGGCGTCGGCAAACAGTTTGCTCACTTCGCCGATACGGCGGATGTTCTCTACCCGGTCTTCGTCGGAAAAGCCCAGGTCCCGGTTCAGGCCGTGACGGACATTATCCCCATCCAGCAGAAAGGTATGGTATCCCTCCCGGTGCAGCGCCACGTCCAGGGCATTCGCCACGGTGGATTTACCGGAACCGGAAAAGCCGGTAAACCATAGCAGGCAGGGATCCTGGTTTTTGAGATCAGCGCGTTCGGCGCGCGTCACCTTGTGATCGTGCCAGACAATGTTTGGAGCCACGGCGATTTCCTTTTACCAGCGTAAGCGTAAATGGTGCCGGTTATTGTCGATATAAACGGGCTCCGCCGCAACGCTTTGAATGAATTGCCGTCGGGGGTCACATCTGGACGCTGCGCCCGCCATCCACATTGATGATCTGCCCGTTGACGTAGGGGGCGTCGCAAACGAGCCAGGTAACGGCGCTGGCAATGTCTTCAGCGGCGCCAGCACGATGCAGGGGAACGCGCTTAAGAAGCTCCTGCTTGTAGGTCTCGTCCAGGGTCGGATGGTCTTCCGGCCAGAGTACGGCGCCGGGTGAAACACCGTTGGTGCGGATGGCCGGTGCCAGATCCCTGGCCCAGGAGCGGGTCAGAGAGGCCAGGGCGGCCTTGGTGGCGGCGTACACGGGGTGATCCTCCAATGGTCGCTCGGAATAGATATCAATCAGGTTCACGATGCAGCCGCTCTGGAGCCTGAGCTCCTCACAGAGCTGCTCTACCAGCAGCACCGGCGCCCGAAAGTTGGTATTGACCAGATTGTCCCAGTCATCCATTCGCAATGAGCCCGTGGGCGTGGGGAAGAAGACCGAGGCGTTATTGACCAGAACATCCAGCCGGGACCAGTAATCCACGGCCTCGCGGGCCAGGGCGTTGATTTCGTCGGGATTGGTCAGGTCAGCCTGAAGGGCCGTGGCGGACCCGGGGCGGCGCTCGTTGAGTTCCTCCACAAGCTTCCGGGCGTCGTGCTCGCGCGTGCGGTAATGAATAATAACCCGGTAATCACGTTCATGCAGGCTGCGGGCTGTGGCTGCACCAAGCCGATGGGCGGCACCGGTGATCAGGGCTACGTGGGCGTGGTCGCTCATGGTGGTCCCCCCTCTGGTCTGATGTTTCATTCTACGGGAAGACGGGGATTTGGTGCAGGGGTATCGAGTTGCAAGTCGCAGGTCTCAGGTTGCAGGTGGTGTTCACCTGAAACCTGCGACCTGGAACCTCTTTCGAAGGCGCCCTAGAAAGAAACCCCAAGCTCCACAGCGGCACCCACCTCTTCGCTGCTGTACAGCGCCGCGGTCTCGATGCGCATGGCCAGCGGTGTGAGGGCAATGCCGGTGGTGAGCTGGGTTTTCTCCTCAATGCCGCTGGCGCCTGTGTCACTGGCGAGGTTATGGCGCAGACCAGCGCGGACGTTGACCCATTGCGCCAGGTTCAGCTC
>SLIH01000311.1 GCA_007135745.1 Halomonas sp.
ACATCTCCTTCTACCGCGGCGACCGCCTGAAACGCTTCTCGAAAATGGAAGAGGAAGTCCGCGCCATGCCGGAATCCGAATGGCCGAAACGCCCGGAGAAAATCCTTAATTGGTTGGGAGCGACTCAATGACTGAAATGGCGCGGGTCAGCCTGATACAGATGGTCAGTGGCTTTGACGTGGATGAGAATCTGGCGCACGCCTCTTCGCTGCTGGAGAAGGCGGCTTCCACAGGCGCCCAGATTGCGGTGCTGCCCGAGAACTTCGCGGCATTCCAGAATCGTCATCTGGTGGATGTGGCAATACGCGAATCAGCGGGAGAGGGTGCCATTCGCCGATTCCTGTCCGAGCAGTCCGCTCGGCTGGGTCTTTGGATCGTAGGTGGTTCCGTGCCCCTGTGTGAGCGTCCGGATGGGGAATCGGTTCCCGACGGCCGGGTTCGCGCTGCCTGCCTTGTCTACGACGACAGGGGGCGTGAAGTGGCTCGTTACGACAAGATTCACCTGTTCGACGCGGAAGTAGGGGACCAGCAGGGGCGCTACCAGGAGTCCAGTGTCTTCGAGCCTGGTGACAGGGCGGTGGTGCTGGATACTCCGGCGGGACGGCTGGGTTTGAGCATCTGTTATGATCTGCGGTTTCCGGAGCTCTATCGCGAACTGAGGGCTCAGGGTGCGGAGTGGGTGGTGGTTCCTTCAGCCTTTACCTATCGAACGGGTGAGGCTCACTGGGAAATCCTGCTGCGGGCGAGAGCTATTGAGAACCAGTTCTGGGTTTGCGCACCGGATCAGGGGGGCTGGCATGATGAACGGCGTCGCACCTGGGGGCACTCCATGATTGTCGATCCCTGGGGCCGTATTGTTCAGGGCGCGGAAGAGGGCGAAGCGGTTGTCTCCGGGGAGCTGGACAGAGAACTGTTGCAGAAGACCCGCAAGGCCATGCCGGTCTGGGAGCATCGTCGATCAGGATTCTGAATTCAGCTGCTCCCTTGGAGTGAGAGCAGCTTTACGGATCGTGCGTGGGTGCTGATAGTTACTCGACGCGGATCCGGTCGCGGTTGTTTTCGATGGTCGCGATGCCGATGCCTCGGACTTCTTCCAGGTGCTCGACGGTGACAAAGTCACCTTCAGTTTCACGGAAGCTGACAATCGCCTCAGCTTTCGTGGGCCCGATGCCGCTGAGATGTTCGGCCAGTACTTCGGCGCTGGCTTCATTGATGTTGACAGGCTCCGGTGTTTCCTCTGCGCTGATTGGCAGGGCAGTAAGAGCCAGCACCAGCAGGACTGCAATCAGTTGGCTCAGACCAACAGGGGTACGCTTCATGATAAAACTCCTCCAGATGGATAGGTTAACTGACTGAAGGCGCAGCCGCTGCTTGAATTGGGGAGAGTGCGAGGTTCTGGCGGGATTGAGCATAGAGCCAGCCAAACGTCCATGTCCGGCTCATTGAAAGCTCTTTGCTCTGACTGATCCTTCAGAAAGGCATCCCTGCATTAAATCCTTTTATTGTCCCTCAATGACCAACTTCCTGTGGTCGATTTGACGTCCCTGTACCCCAGAATCCTTTCGGGGCTGCATCCTTGCGGTAAACAATTCTACAGCTTCCACGGGTACTCGGAAGGAGACATCTGCCATTGTGCGTGTAAGAAAATGCTTACATGTCTGTAAGATTTCGCTCACTGCGGTCAATCTGCTCTCGAATATGACGAAACAGTCGTCGCTGGGCGGCGACTCGGCTGTCGCCCTCTTTTTTCTGTTTTGCGTTACGGATCAGATGTCTGAGATGCTGGGCATCGGTATTCGGGTAGGCGTTCATGAAGGCGGTGAGAGCCGTTTTACCCTCTTCCAGAAGGCGGTCGCGCCAACGTTCGGCCATGTGCAGGCGGCGTGTGTGCTCGGCTTCTCCCGGGGTGAGGGCCTGCAGTTCCCGTTCCAGTTCAGGCAGCTTTTCCTCCAGCAGTTGTCGGGCCAACTGAAGTCGTTTGCGTCGTCTGGCTTCATGCTGGGGAAGGGCGGACAGTTCCCGCAAGCCCTGTTTGAACCCATCACTGGCTGGAAGTTCCGACAATTGCTGTTCGTCCAGCTCGCTCAGGCTTTCCGCGATCACCTCCAGGTCTCGCATTTCCCTTTTTGCCTGGCTTTTGCTGGGGAGCTCCGCAGGTTGATCTGAATTCCCGGTATCCCAGTCATTCACTGTCATCAGCGCCCCTCTCCGAAACGGTCATTGATGAGAGCAGCCAAAGCATCACGGGCCTGCTCCTCATCTTCGCCTTCAATGATGAGTTCGATATCCGTGCCGCAGCTGGCGGCCAGCATCATGACCGACATAATGCTCTTGCCATCCACTTCCTGATCTCCCTTGGCCAGGCGAACGCTGCTGCTGTACTCGCTGGCCGTGGTGACGAGCTTCGCGGCTGCCCTGGCGTGCAACCCCAACTGATTGATGATGGTTATGGGTTCACGAATCATGGTTGAGTTCGGAGTTGTCTTGGTCGGACGCAATCTTTGCATTGATCAATTCACTGTGGCGCACCTGCACATTGTTGTAGCTCCGTGCGAGGTGCTCTCCCAGACGCTCCGCCATGTAAACGGAGCGATGCTGGCCGCCTGTGCAGCCGATGGAAATGGTCATGTAGGAGCGGTTGACATTGTGGAACCCCGGCAGCCAGCGGTCCAGAAATTCCCTCAGATCCTGCAGCATGTTCACGGTTGCAGGTTGATCTTCGAGAAATCTCCGCACACTTTCATCGAGTCCGGTAAAGCTGCGCAGTTTCGTGTCCCAGTAGGGATTGGGCAGGCAACGTACGTCGAAGACGTAATCCGAATCCACCGGTACGCCGTGTTTGTAGCCGAAAGACTGGACCAGAAGCGCGAGTTGCTGTTCCTGGCGTCCTACCACACGCTCCCGGACCATATCGCGCAATTCGTACATGGTGCGATCCGTAGTGTCGATGTGGAGATCGGCGAGTGCTGCAATGGGCGCGAGCAGTTTCTTCTCTTCCCGCATGGCCTCTGTCAGCGAACGCTTCTGGTTGCTGAGAGGATGTTTTCGGCGGGTGGCGTGAAAGCGTTGCAGCAGCGTGGCTTCGGCGGCGTCGAGGTAGATGACCTCCAGGCTCAGGTTGGAGGTCTGGAGGCTTTGATAGAGCGTCTCGAAATTGGCGATATCGCTGGAGAGGTTGCGGGCGTCAATGCTCACCGCAATGTTTCTGCGGGGGGCATCATCCGCCTGAAGCACCTCACGGGTCAGCGGCGACAGCAGCCCGATGGGCAGATTGTCGATACAGTAATAGCCCAAGTCTTCCAGGACATGCAGGGCGGTGCTTTTCCCGGAACCCGAGCGCCCGCTTACGATAATCAGTTTCACTGACGGCTCCTGATTGCTGTGCCGAAGGGTTTCTCCGGGAAATAGCCTGACTGCAAGAGCAGATTATTGACTTTCGTGCTGCACGATCATGTTGTAGAGACTTTCCGAATCAGTGCAGGCTCGAAGCCGATTGCAGAAACTGCGGTCGTTGAATTTCTCTGCCAGTTGACTCAGCAGCTCCAGGTGCTCACTGGTCGCTTCCTGAGGGACGAGGAGGACAAAGAGCAGGTCAACCGGTTCGTTGTCGATCGCGTCGAAGCTGATGCCCTCTGAGAGAGTAAGCAGTGCGCCAACCACGCGCTTGCAGTCTTCCAGCCGACAGTGTGGTATTGCAATACCCTGTCCGATTCCTGTGCTTCCCAGGCGTTCCCGTGCGACCAGATTGTTGAATATCCTGCTTTCATCGAGCTCAGGGTACTGCCTGGCAACCTTCTCTGCGATGATTTCCAGGATGCGTTTTTTACTGGTTCCCGGCACACCACAAAGGGTGAGCTCGGGAGCCAGAATGGATTTTATGGAAAGTGTTGACTGTGACATGGGATCCCAGCGCCAATTCAGCGAGCGGCCGCACCGTTCATGCGGTCTATCTGTTTGCCCTTGTGTTTGAGCAGCTGGCGATCGAGCTTGTCAGTCAGCAGGTCAATGGCGGCGTACATGTCTTCGTGCTGGGCCTTGGCATTTATCTCTCCGCCCGTGACGTGGAGATTTCCTTCAGCAGTCTGTCGCTCCTTGACTACGGAGAGGGTCACCTGTGCGTTACTGATCTGGTCTGAGTGTCGTTCAAGTTTTTCCATCTTGGTGTTGACGTAGTCCTTGAGCGCTTCGGTTAATTCAACGTGGTGCCCAGTGATGTTGAGTTGCATAGTCCGCTCTCCTGTTGTCGCTGCTGACCCGCCACCCTGGGGTGGCCATGGTCCGTTTCCGACCCTTTTTACTGGTCGGATCTCCGAAAGTGGCCCCTAAACAAGTCGCTTGCGCTCGTTGGAAGGGGGGATGTTCATTGCTTCACGGTATTTTGCCACGGTTCTGCGCGCAACATTGATACCCTGATCACTGAGTATAGTGGCGATTTTATTATCGCTGAGTGGTTTGCGGGCCTCTTCCTCATTGATCAGTTTGCGGATCATGGCACGGATTGCTGTCGAAGAGCATTCTCCGCCCGCATCCGTACTCAC
>SLIH01000156.1 GCA_007135745.1 Halomonas sp.
AAGTTGCAGGTCTCAGGTCAGCAACACAACTTGCAACCTGAGACCTGCAACCTGAGACTTCAAAAATCGCCCGCGAGACGGGCTCCTACAGGGTAGTGCCGACGCCGACAAGCAGCCATTTGCTCTCACCGCCCCTTGCGATAGGTATAGGGCGTCACCCCCGTCCATTGCCGGAAGGCCCGGATGAAATTGCTGGGTTCGGCGAACCCCACCCGGTAGCCGATTTCCTCCACCGAGTCCCTGGAGCGGGATAGATGGTAAATCGCCAGATCCCGGCGCAGCTGGTTACGGACTTCGTTGAAAGTCAGGCCCTCGCGCTTGAGCCGTCGACGCAGCGTCTGCGGGTTCAGTTGCAACTCATCCGCCACGGCCTCAAATCCCGGCATGTTCTCCGGATCCCGCTGGATAATCGAGCGCACCCGCGCCTGCCAGCTGCTCTGGTCAAACTGCCGCGCCACCATCACCAGATTGGGATTGACCAGAAAATTCTCCAGGGTCCGACGATTCTGGCGCAGCGGCTCCTCCAGCATCGCCGCTGAAAAGCGCATGCGGGTCACCGGCTGATCACAACGCACGGGCGCGTGGCGGTACATCGGAAAGAACTCGGCCGCATAGAACGGTTGTGGACAGCTGAAATCCACCCCCAGGATGGGAATGGAATAGTCGACCAGCCAGCAGGCAAATCGGTGGTAGTAGAACAGCGTGGAGACGTGAGCGTAATGCTCCAGGGGTCGCTCCGGGTCCGTCGGTGTCAATGTCAGCACCGCCTCGTCCCCTTCCACCCGCAAACGCGGCACCATACCCCAATCGAACAGACTGAAAAAATGACAGTACCGGCGCAGCGCCTCCCCCAGCGTTTCCGCCGTGATCACCGCATGGCACATGATCTTCCAGGTCCCCAGCCGATGAGGCACCCGGGTATAACCCAGCATCTCATCACCCATGGCGATCATGATGCCCTGCAGCAAAGCGGAATAGTTCTCCGCCGAAATCCGCGCCTGCTTCCGCTCCAGCAGATTCAACGGCACCGAATGGCGGCGAAACAATGCTTCCAGCTCTCCCGCCCCACCCTGGTAGTGTTGCAGTGCGGCCTCAATCATTCGCACGGAAACCGTGATTGTGCTCATGGCACTCCCCATTACCCTGCCCTGGCGTGACCCCGGAAGTCAGACATCAGTTTATGGCGAAGACTTCAGTATAAAAACTCAGCCTTGAGAATTGGTGTCCAGGAGACCTTCACGTCGAGCGTTACACCACCGCAAAGCCAGCTTTCGTGCCCCGGACAGATCAGTGCAGTAACTCAGCTCTCCGCGCACACGGCGCAACCCAGCCCGCCGAAGCTTCACGATAATCCGGGCAGGTAATCCGGCCAGGATCAGCGAGACTCCGTCATGATGCATCTCGCGGACCAGCGACTGCAATGCCACAATAGCCGTGCCGTCCATGCTCGGCACATCATGCATATCAATAATCACAATCCGTACCCTGGGGTCCACCAGACGCAGTGATGTCACGGCTTTCTCTGCAGCGCCGAAAAACATGGGGCCATTCACGTCATATACCGCCACTTCCCGAGGCAGGCCACTCAGCTTCGGGTGAGACTCATCACTGATATGCGCCACATCCGTAAGCAACGCCATCCGGCGGATAAACAACGCGGCCGCGAGCCCAACGCCAACAGCCACCGCCAGCACCATGTCAAACACCACGGTCAGGCTGAAACAGACCAGGAGAATGGCCACATCGCCGGCCGGAGCCGAGCGCAGCGTATGCAGAAAATGCCGCGCTTCACTCATATTCCAGGCCACAACAAACAACAGCGCCGCCAACGCCGCCATGGGCACCATGCCCAGCACGCCCGCCAAACCGACCACCGCCAGAAGCACGACCAACGCATGCACCACAGCGGCGATCGGCGAACGTGCGCCACTGCGAATGCTGGTTGCTGTGCGGGCAATAGCCGCCGTCGCGGTAATGCCTCCGAACAGGGGCGCGGCAATGTTCCCCATGCCCTGCCCGATCAGCTCAGCATTCGGATCATGACGGGTGCGGGTCATTCCATCCGCCACCACAGCACAAAGTAATGACTCGATGGCCCCCAGCATGGCGATGGCGAAGGCCGGTCCAATCAATGCCTGGATCAACTGGAAATCAACCGTCAATGGCTCACCATCAGCCCCCGGCAACGACCAGGGCGCCATCAGGCTGGGCGCAATCGGTGGAATACCCGAACCGCTCTCGCCACCCGCTTCCCATGTGAAACGCGAGGCTATCGTGTCCACACCCACACCGCCCGCAAGCCAGTGATTCACCGCATAGGCCGCAACCGCACCCGCCACCAGCCCCATCAACGGGGCAGGAACCGGGAGCTTCAGCCGGGGCCAGAGCAACAGCACCGCCAGGGTCATAACGCCAATGCCTAGCTCCCAGGGATCCAGCGTTGGTACAGCCGCCAGTATCCGCCCCAGATTCTCAACAAAATGCTCACCCATGGGGCCCGCACTGAGGCCCAGAAAATCGGGAATCTGCAGCACCGCAATAACGACCGCAATACCGGCGGTAAAACCGAGAATCACCGGGTAGGGAACAAACTCAATCAACCGCCCCAACCGCGCCATCCCCAACGCAATAAGTATGAGGCCCGCCATCATTGTGGCGATCAGAAGACCACCCAGCCCATGCTGCTGCACAATGGGAAAAAGAATCACAACAAAGGCCGCCGTGGGCCCGGAAACGTTGAAACGGGAACCTCCCGTCAACGCAATCAGGGCCCCGGCCACAATAGCGGTATAAAGCCCATGCTGCGGTGCCACACCCGTGGCAATCGCCAATGCCATGGACAGAGGAACAGCAACGGTGCCAATGGTCAGCCCCGCCATAACATCCCTGCGCAGATCAGCAAGGCCATAGCCCTCTCTGAAGGCCGCAGTCAGCCCAGTGCCAATTCCTGGTATATTTCGGAAGGAAGAAAGACCAAGCATGAAAAAGCTCACTCAATGACCGAATCAGGAAAATAACGTCATAACGTCCTGAACGGAACTCAGCAGACCGGAGTAATGATAACGATATGATAATGCCATTATCATATGAGACTAATGCTATCATCATGGATCGGAGAGTTCACCTGCGCCCCGGCCTTCCCTATGCGGTGCAGGCCCCTCCTGAATTCAGACCGGCCAGGAAAATCCAATGCGCAGAGAAGACATAATCAATCTCCACAGAAACCGGAAAATAGACACTGTCCGAATTATGCCCGCCCCCTCCAAACATAAGCACTGGATACTGTTCTTTGAAGAAACCGAGGGCCGCAGTTACTTTCTGCTCAACGAAAATGGCGAGGTAAGCCTGTTACCAACAACAGACTCGGCGATCGCGGAGTTGCAGGATATGGGCTTCAAATGGGCGGAAATCAGATTCTGAAGGAAAGCACAGGGGCTGTCGCCCCGGAAACGGCCTCAGCTTTTGTCCTCAGAAACGGTCGGTCGCGTGGGATAATCCACTCCGTGCTCGGCCAGATAGTTACGGATCAACTGACGCACCACCTGGGAAGGCGTAAGATCCTGGGACGCACACAGCGTCTCAAATGCCTTTTTCTTTTCCGGATCCACCAGAACCGTCAAGCGCGCCGTCTTCGTTTCCATAAAAATCCTCGGATGGAAGTCATTGTTCGCCCGATTATAATCGATCAGCCGCAACAACTTCAGCACTTCCTGTCCCCGACCTCACAATGCCACTGCCCAGCAACTCAATGAACTCAACTTCAAGCACGCCGAGATTCGATTCCGGCACTCACCCATGAAGCTCATCAGGCTTGCACCTAACCCCGCAAGAAACCCTGCAGTGCATCAATGACTGGTCCAGGTTCTTCATGGTGGGGAAAATGCCCGCACCCTTCGAATACGGTCAGGGGAACTCCACTCACCATCTCGGCCAGTTGGTGAGCATGGGCGATGGGCACGATTCGATCCCTGTCACCCCAGAACAGACCAATCGGAGGTAAATCAGCAATCTCGTGCGCGCGCTGAAAGAATGTCCGTGTCTGTCCCCGCCAATTGATGACATCGCCCACGGTACGGGCAAAAGCGCGGGCGGATCCCTGTTGCGAATTAATCTCCCCAAGCTCGGCCAACTGAGCTTTAGTCAGTTGGTTGCTAGCATGCCCCAGGGCCATGATCGTCCCGAATTTCATGAAGGGCTGGCCCAGCTTCTCGATGATCCAGGGGAGCGACGCCAGCCTCAGTTCGAACCCGATTTCACGGCCCAGGCCACCCGAGGCAATCAACGCCAGCTTACGCACGCGATGACGACACTCAAGCAACAGCATTTGCGCCACGCCACCACCAAAGGAATGCCCGGCAACATCCGCCAGGGGGATATCAAGCTGCTCCAGCCATTTGGCCATAACGTGCGCATGCCAGCCCAGGGCGTAACTCGCATCAGGACGCGAAGAATAGCCATGGCCCGGCAGGTCCGGAATGATTACCCGACGGTCCTTCGCCAACTCGGCAGAAATCCGGGTCCAGGTTTTATGGCAGTC
>SLIH01000340.1 GCA_007135745.1 Halomonas sp.
AGCGCCTTCTCCAATCTCGTCTTCAACGCCGTCAAGTACACACCCGACCGAGGCTCGATCACCATCCACTATTACACCGACGAATTCGGCGCCCATCTCGATGTCACCGACACAGGGGTAGGCATCGACGAGGAACACATCCCCCGCATCACAGAACGCTTCTACCGCGCCGACCCCAGCCGCGACAAGAAAACGGGCGGCACAGGCCTGGGGCTGGCCATCGTGAAACACGTCCTCTACAACCACGATGCCCATCTGAGTGTCGAAAGCACCCCCGGTAAGGGCAGCACCTTCTCCTGCCACTTCCCACCCGAGCGCATCATCAACAACACCGCCATCGAGGCCCAACCCTGGAGGCCCCTGCCTGGCCGTCGCTGAGTTATCAGGGCTTCCAGAGCGATACGAGGAACCCGGCAAGCTCTGGAGAAACACTAACTGGACGAAACTGCCAAAGCCGAAAAGCGGATTACTGAAAATCGAGAGCGAAAGAAACGAAGACCACCGTCTGGCAATCCGAGGCGGACCACTCAAAAGTCAAAAGTCCCGGAGTGCGGTAGTGCCTTCTGGGAGGCTCATGGGCAGGGATGCCCATGCGCCAGCGTACAGGGATGTATTCACAGCGGTCCCTGAAGGCACTACCGCACTCCGGGACCTGCATATAACTCAAAGGCTACGGATATCAAACTCCCCAGCTTTAAAATACCAGACTTTGAACCTCACTCATCATGCTTACGAAGCACCTGCTCCACTTCCTCAACAGGCGTATGCCGGACATCCGTTCCTTTGACCATGAAGATCACATGCTCCGCCAGATTGTCCGCGTGGTCCCCCACTCGCTCCAATGCCCGCAGAATCCACATCTGATTCATACAGCCCGAAATATTCCGGGGATCTTCCATCATATGCGTCATCAACGCACGGGCGGCACTCTTGTACTCATCGTCCACCGCATCGTCCTCGCGCATGACACTGAAAGCCGCCTCCGTATCAAAACGAGTGAACGCATCCAGCGCATCCCGAACCATGCCTCGCACATGATTCGCAATATGACGAACCTCCACATAACTGCGCGGCTGCACTGCGTCATCCTCGACGATCGCAATCGCCAGCTTCGCGATCTTCTTCGCCTCGTCCCCGATGCGCTCCAGATCCGCCACCATCTTGATTACCGACATCACCAGCCGCAGATCACTGGCCGCCGGCTGGCGCAATGCGATCACGCGCACCGCTTCCTCATCAATCCCCACCTCCAGCTGATCAACCTCATAGTCCCGCTCACGAACACGCTGGGCCTCGCCGCTGTCGGCATTGATCAGCGCCTCCACCGCATCAGCCACCTGCTGCTCCACCAATCCACCCATGGTCAGCAACTGATCCTTGAGCCCGCTCAGTTCCTCATTGAACTTGTGCGAAATATGGCGGGAATAGGTTTCTTTATCTGCAACCATCATTCTTTCCTCGATTCCGGATTTCCGGTCATTCCCCAACGCCACTGATCTGCTGCTTCGGGGAGTCAACGTCCTCAGGGGCCAGGATCAACCGTAGCGCCCGGTGATATAGTCTTCTGTCTGCTTCTTGGTCGGGTTGGTGAAAATGTCATTGGTCACGCCAAATTCCACCATATCCCCCATATACATGAAGGCCGTGTAGTCCGACACACGGGCCGCCTGCTGCATATTGTGGGTGACGATCAGGATGGTATAGCGCTCCTTGAGATCATGGATCAGTTCCTCGATCTTGAGCGTGGAAATCGGATCCAGGGCCGAGGCGGGCTCATCCAACAGGATCACCTCCGGCTGGATGGCGATCGCCCGGGCAATGACCAGGCGCTGCTGCTGACCGCCCGACAGCCCGAAGGCGTTGATATCCAGCCGATCCTTGACCTCATCCCAGAGGGCCGCGCCGCGCAGGGCCTCTTCCACCGAGTCGTCCAGCACCCGCTTGCTTTTTACACCCTGCAGGCGTAGCCCATAAGCGACGTTCTCATAAATCGATTTTGGGAAGGGATTGGGCTTCTGGAACACCATGCCCACCTTGCGCCGCAGTTCCGCCACATCCACACCCCGTGCGTACATGCTCTCCCCGTCCAGGGTGATGTCGCCCTCTATCCGACAGATATCCACCAGATCGTTCATGCGGTTGAAACACCGCAACAATGTGGATTTACCGCAACCGGAGGGCCCGATAAAAGCCGTCACGCGGTTTTCGGCAATATCCAGATTGATGGTGTTGAGCGCCTGGGTCTCGCCGTAATAGAGATTAAGATCCCGCGTCTTCAACTTGATTTTTTCATTGGAGATAGTCATTCATTCCTCCCAAAAAGCCGCAACCGGCAAGACGTTAATCGGATTCCGCCCGGAATCGCTCACGAAGGCGGTTTCGAACGCTGATCGCGGTCAGGTTCAGGGTGATGATCAACAGCACCAGAATGAGCGCCGTGGCGTAAACCAGCGGTCGGGCCGCCTCAACATTCGGGCTCTGGAAGCCGACGTCATAGATATGGAAGCCCAGGTGCATAAAGCTGCGATCAAGGTGCAGGTAGGGGAAGCTGCCATCAATGGGCAGGCTCGGTGCCAGCATGACCACACCGACCAGCATCAGCGGCGCCACTTCCCCGGCCGCCCGGGCGATGGCCAGGATCAGGCCGGTCATCATGGCGGGGGTGGCGAGCGGCACCACCACCTTCCACAGGGTCTCCGACTTGGTGGCACCCAGCGCCAGACTGCCCTCGCGGACGGTGCTCGGAATTCGCGCCAGGCCTTCCTCAGTCGAGACGATCACGACCGGTAGCGTCAACAGCGCCAGGGTCAGTGCTCCCCAGATCAGCGCCGGTCGCCCGAACGTGGGTGCCGGCAAGCGTTCCGAGAAGAACAGCTGATCAATCGAGCCGCCCATGGTGTAGACGAAGAACCCGAGTCCGAACACACCAAACACGATGGAGGGGACCCCCGCCAGGTTGTAGACAGAGATCCGGATCAGTCTGAGCAGCGGGCCCTGTCTGGCGTACTCACGCAGGTAGATGGCCGCAAGGATGCCGAACGGCGTCACGATGACCGACATCACCATGACCAGGGTAACAGTGCCGAAAATGGCCGGAAAAATACCGCCTTCCGTATTGGCCTCACGGGGCTCGCCACTGACAAAATCCCAGAACCTGGAGCCGTATTCGCCCAATTTCTGTGCCGTATTCATGGCATTGGGCTGAGTGGCACGCACGATGTCGCCCAGCGGAATACTGACTTGCTGGCCATCCGCAGCGCGCATTTTCAACTGATCACGTCGCGTCTCGGCCCGCAGGGCGTCGATCTCATCCCGAAGTTCCCGGAACTGAGCCTGCAGCTGAGCCTCTTCAATATTGATGCGTGTGAGTTCTTCCGCCACTTGCTCGGTTGGAAGCTCTTCGTTGGCCGCCAGCGACCGTTGCTCCAGTCGCAACCCTTCCAGAGCTCGATTGATGGCGCCAATGTCATGGCGTTCGATCGATCGAATGCGGTCGTGGGCTTCACGACTTTCGGCTACCCGTTCCTGAAGATGGGGAATGAGAGTCGCACCTTCGGCAACCACCTCACCTTCGATTTCCAGTGCCACGGGATAACCGATGAAATCCCCCCACTGACGTCGCTCCAGTACGAGCGCGTCTTCCGGGTATCGCCATTCCGACATGCCCTGATCCGGGTACCAGGCAAAATCCCGGTTGAAAATATCGCGGTTGCCCCGTTTGAACAGGAACCGCTCAATGGTCCCACCCTCGTCGAACCCCTCCGGCAATACCACCCCGGAATCCCGGGCCACCGCCGCGGGGATGATCTCGGAACGACGCACCTCGCCCAGAATAATCTGCTCCTGGCCCTGCTCATCGCTCATGGTGAATTCCACCACATCCGCGGGCCAGAAATGAGCCAGGCCCCGGACGGCGATCAGCCCGATCAGCCCTACCACCATGATCATGGAAACAGCCACGGCACCGCCGTTCAGCCAGATCCAGGGCGCTCCACTCTTGATCCAGTTTTTCATATCAATCCTCTGCCTCGGTCCTTACAGCGAGCTGTAGCGCTTGCGCAGCCGTTGGCGCACGACTTCGGCCAGCGTGTTGAGAATGAACGTGAGAATGAACAGCACCAACGCAGCCAGGAACAGCACCCGGAAATGGCTGGAACCCACAGCGGTTTCCGGCAGTTCCACGGCAATGTTGGCGGAAAGCGTGCGCATGCCCTCGAAGATGTTGAAGTTGGTGACCGGGCTGTTTCCGGTCGCCATGAGCACGATCATGGTTTCGCCCACGGCACGGCCAAAGCCCATCATGGTGCCGGAGAATATGCCCGGGCTGGCGGTGGGCAGAACCACACGCGTCATGGTCTGCCAGCTTGTGGCTCCCAGCGCCAGCGAGCCCTGGGTCAGGTGCTTGGGCACGCTGTAGATGGCATCCTCGGCGATGGAGAAAATGGTCGGAATCACCGCAAAACCCATGGCCACGCCGACCACCATGGCGTTGCGCTGGTCATAGGTAATGCCGACATCGGTAAACCACTGGCGCAT
>SLIH01000113.1 GCA_007135745.1 Halomonas sp.
CAGCCACGAGACCCTGGAGCGCTTTGCCGCGTTTTCCAAAACTCCCGTGATCAACGCGCTGACGGACGACTTTCACCCCTGCCAGCTGTTGGCGGATATGCAGACGTGGCGTGAACATCGCGGCTCGATCAAGGGCGCCAAGGTTGTCTGGGTGGGTGACGGCAACAACATGTGCAACTCGTACATCAACGCCGCCCTTCAGCTTGATTTCCAGCTCACCGTGGCCTGCCCCGAAGGTTACGAACCCAACAAGGGGCTTGTGGCAGCCAACAGTGATCGGGTAAGCATCGTGCGCGATCCCGGCGAGGCGGTACGCGATGCCAACCTGGTGGTGACAGACGTCTGGGCCTCCATGGGCCAGGAAGAAGAACAGAAAAAACGGGAAGCAGACTTCACGGGATTCCAGGTCAATCCGGAGCTGATGAAGCTTGCCGATCGGGATGCTCTGTTCATGCACTGCCTGCCCGCCCATCGCGGCGAGGAAGTATCGGCGGATATGCTTGATCACCCCAGCTCGGCGGTATGGGATGAGGCGGAAAACCGCCTTCATGCCCAAAAATCCCTTCTGGAAGCTTTGATTCTCGGCTTCGATACCATCGGCTGATCGCCGTGAAGGCGCGGGCGAGCGCTAGCGCGTCCGCGTCACTTTCTCCACGGCATCGAGCCAGCCCTGGTACGCCCGCTCTCGTACAGCGGGGTCCATCTGCGGAGTAAAACGCCGCTCCACACTCCAGTGCCGGGCGATGTCGTCCAGATCACTGAACACCCCAGCCTGAAGCCCTGCCAGATAAGCAGCGCCCAGGGCCGTGGTTTCGGTAACTTCCGGTCGATCGACTTCCACGTTCAGAATGTCGGCGAGGAACTGAACCAACCAGTCGTTTACCACCATACCGCCGTCAACACGCAGCTCACGAAACGGCGCACCATCGTTCTGGCTGGCACGGATAAGATCCTTGGTCTGGTAACAGACTGACTGCAATCCAGCGGTAACAATATTGCCAATACCGGAATCCCGAGTCAGACCGAGAATTGCACCCCGAGCGTGGGGATCCCAGTACGGAGCGCCAAGACCAGTAAACGCAGGCACCAGATAGACAGGGTTTTCAACACCCACGGACTTTGCCAGCGCCTCTGATTCACTGGCTTCCTTGATAAGCCCGAGCCCATCACGAAGCCACTGCATCGCCGCCCCGGCCACAAAGATGCTGCCCTCAATGGCGTAGGTCGTCTCACCATTGAGCCGATAGGCGACCGTGGTCAGCAACCGGTTCTCGGAGCGCACCGGCTTGTTGCCGGTATTGATCATCAGAAAACAGCCGGTGCCATAGGTGCTCTTGGCCATGCCCTTATCGAAACAGGCCTGGCCGAACAGCGCTGCCTGCTGGTCTCCCGCTATGCCGCAGACGGGCACCGGCGCACCGAGCAGATCGCTGTCCGTTGTTCCGTAGTCCGAGGCACTGTCCCGAACCTCGGGCAGCACAGCAGACGGAACGTTGAAAAGTTTCAGCAGGGTGTCATCCCATTGCTGCTCATGAATATTGAACAGGGCGGTACGGGAAGCGTTGGTGGCATCCGTGGCATGCACACGCCCCTGGGTCAGATTCCACAGCAGCCAGCAGTCGACCGTTCCAAAGGCCAGCTCCCCACGCTCGGCCCGTTCCCGCGTGCCCTCAACATTGTTCAGGATCCAGGCCAGCTTAGTGGCGGAAAAGTACGGATCCATCAGCAGACCGGTACGGTCCACCAGGGTGCTTTCCTTCTTCTGACGGCGCAGTTGCTCGCACATTGGCGCTGTACGGCGGTCCTGCCAGACGATGGCGGGACAGACGGGCTCACCGGTTTCCCGGTCCCAGAGAATCGTCGTCTCTCGCTGATTGGTAATACCAATCCCGGCTAACTGCTCAGCGTTCAGCCCGTTTTTCTTCAGAACATCCCGACAGACCTCAAGGGTGGAGTTCCAGATCTCCATGGGGTCATGCTCTACCCAGCCATCATCGGGGTAGTATTGCTTGAACTCTTTCTGTGAGATCGAGAGGGGCCGTCCATCGCTGCCGAAGACAATAGCCCGGGAACTTGTCGTTCCCTGATCAATCGCCATTATGTAATCCGTCATTACCTTTCTCGCTTATTCCGTTGTTTGCGTTTGCCCGGAAACCTCCGTACCGGCATCACCCGACTGGCGGCGTGGCCAGACAAGCGTAAAACAGGCGCCCCCCAGTCTGTCACTGCGACCCACAAAGGCCTGTCCGCCGTGCCAGTAAAGAATGCGCCGGACAATGGACAGGCCCAGGCCGTAGCCTCCCGAACTGCGGGTGCGGCTGTCATCAAGGCGGGCGAATGCGGTGAATACCTTGTCCCATTCGTCCTCGGGGATGCCCTTGCCGTCGTCATGCACATCAATGCGACAGGTCTGTTCATCCGAGTGACACGATACCAGAACCCGGCTGCTCGCATAGCGGGTCGCGTTACCCACCAGATTCTGGATCGCCCGGTGAATATAACGTGGTTCAGCTTCGGCCTCCGGGTACTGTTGAGCGCCGTCCGACAGGGCTGGCTCAATGGTAAGGTCCGGGCGCATACCCTGCTGCTCCTCGATGACCTGCTCGACGATGTCCACAATGTTGGTTTTCTGCACCGCCATGATCGGGCCGCCCTGCTCCAGACGGGCATAGGTCAGTATTTCATCAATGAGTTCATCAAGTTCCTGTATATCGCGATCAATGGCAGCCAACTGGGAACCGAGCGTATCCGGATCATCGCAGTCTTCGATCATCTGCACCCCGAATCGGATACGCGCCACCGGAGTCCTCAATTCATGAGACACCCCGTGAATCATTTCCCTCTGGACCAGTACCAGCCGCTCAATATGTTCAGCCATGCGGTTGAAGGCATCACCCAGGCGCCCCGCGATGGACAGATCTCCACCACGCACTCGGGCATCCAGCTCCCCACGGGCGATACGGGCCACCGCGCCTTCAATGTTGCGCAGGCGCTGATGGAGGCTCGAAAGCAGGTAATAGAGCCCCCCGCCGAGTCCCGCAGCAACCATGAGCCCAACCAGCAGAACCATCGGCCACGCCCAGAAGCGGAAGGGGGCCGGATGCAGGATTTCGATCAACTGCCCGTCGTTAAGACGCGCATAGACTCTGGCAGCCTGCCTGGGATTGGGTTTATGGTAGGCCATACCCACATCCACAAGCCGCTCCAAAACCGCCTGCCCGGGCAGTTCTTCGACGTCTTCCAGCGGACGCGCATAGACCCCAAGTCCGGAACCCAGAGCCAGTAGCTGATCTGGATCGTCACCGGACCCACGTCGATTCACCTCATCAACGAAGGCATGAGAGGAAAGCTCCACCAGGCTACGGTAGAAGTCCCGCAGGCGGGCTTCCAGGACCCGGTCCGAGCCCATCTGGTAGTAGAGATAGACGGCATCGCCCCGCCGATCCGCCAACACCTGACCATAACCCAGCCGCTCCCGTGCCAGATTGTTCAGGGTGATCGCGTCCATGGGCAGCACCCGAAGCCGGGCACTGTGATCCATCGCGGCCACGGAGTGAGCAGCGTCCGGGTGTTCTACCAACCAGGACAGGAAAGGCTCTGAGGCCTCTTCCAGATAGGCATGTTCACGGACCGAATTCAGTCCCGTGACCACTCCGGCACCAATGAGCGCCAGAGCCAGGGTGACCAGCGCCAACAGTGCATAAACCCGAAGATAGTAGGGGGTAAGAGACATCAGAGCACCCGGCGCTCACCCAAGAGTCGGTCACACGTCCTTGACGAACAGATAACCTTTGCTCCTGACTGTTTTGATTCGTCGGGGGTGGACGGGATCATCACCAATTTTGGGACGAATCCTGGAAACCCGAACATCAATGGAGCGGTCCTGACCGTCGTACTCGATCCCTCGCAATGAGGTAAAGATCTCTTCCCTGCTGAGCACCCTGCCTGCATTGCTTGCCAGCAGCCAGAGAAGATCAAATTCGGCACTGGTGAGATCAATACTCTCATCATCCAGCCAGGCTTCACGCATGGAACGATCCACCACGAGGTTATTGAAAACAAGCCGACTGGGTTCTGCCTCGCTCTGCCCCTCCCCGGAGTCAGCTGCCGCGCCCTCATTGATTCGGCGCAACAGTGCACGAATCCGTGCCAGCAGCACCCGGGGCCGCACGGGCTTGGACATGTAATCGTCCGCCCCCATCTCCAGGCCCAGCACCTGATCCAGATCATCCGTACGTGCGGTCAGCATGAGGATTGGACCATTGTAGAAAGGCCGTACACGGCGACAGATGGCCAACCCATCCTCCCCGGGAAGCATCAGATCCAGCACGACCAGATCCGGACGCTCGTTCCTGATTCGTTCAACGGCATGAGCACCATTGGTCTCCAGGGACACCACAAGGCCATTCTTCTCGAGAAAATCCTTGGTCAGCTCTGCCAGGCGCTCATCGTCCTCGACAATCAGAACGCGGGATGCATCGTTACTCTGTTGTTCCACACCGTCCATCTCTTTGTTGGTTTTCTACGGGGC
>SLIH01000070.1 GCA_007135745.1 Halomonas sp.
CACGCCGTCCGCATTGGCTGACGTTGCCCATGAGCTGAGAGCCACAGGACTGACGTTTATCCCACTCCCCTCAGCCGATGGCGCCTACGGGCTGATCACGGCCGCCCGACTCCCCCAGGCTCAGCGAACATTGGCCGCCGCTGGATTCCAGGTCGACGGACTGCGCGAAACGGTTTGAGATTGCTGTTAATAATCGGTGCATCATTAAGCGGATAGGTTACCGATCAAGTCGACCCCGGCTGCCCATGGTTGTATTTTGATCAGTGTGTGTTCAAGCTGAAGGGACCGGAACCCGACTGTATCAGGAATCGATACCCGCAAGCATGCACGAGCTGACTCAGCACCGCCATTTCCGCCGCAATCATCGGGGCCGTGATTTCGTCGTCGGCGACATTCACGGACAGCTGGAGCGACTGCGGCGGGAATTGCGCGACGCCGACTTCCAGCCCCGGACCGATCGCCTTTTTGCCGTTGGCGATCTGGTGGATCGTGGCGAGGAAAACCCGGAAATCATCAGCTGGCTCGAGGAACGCTGGTTTTTCAGTGTGCTCGGCAATCACGAACTGCTTTTACTGGATGGGCTTGAGGACGACCGCCGCGCGATGCTCCACGAACGCAACGGAGGTGAGTGGTTCTACCAGCAGCCAAAAGCTCAGCAGATTTATCAGGCAGGCGTGTTGCGCCAGCATCTGTCACTGGCCTTCACTATTGAAACGCCGCGAGGCCCCATAGGACTGATCCATGCCACGGCGCCATCGGATTGGCAAACGGTGCAGGAAGTACCTCTGGAACCAGGCCAATGGGATGAGCTGGTTTGGGACCGCGCCGACTACAACCGTGCCATGGAAGCACCGGATATGGTGCCCCCGGTTAATCACATCACCCTGGTCGTCCACGGGCATGTATCCTGCCCACGTCCAATAAGAGTGGCCAACCGCATCTGGATCGATACCCTCTACCGAGGGGGTTATCTTACCCTTATGCCTCTGCCCGCGCTCTCCGGACTCAGTCACCACCAGCGCTCCGCAGCAGGCTATTGATAGACGGATTTCAGCTTGCCCCGACACCAGAAAACGCTAAGATGAATGTGGTATATAAGATCCTGGAATCCACCAGGTAAACACCCGTATTTTCCTGTCGAGACACTGCACTGAGAACATGAATCGGTTACTGATAATTTTGTTTGCAGCCGTGCTTTCCGGCCCCGTTCAGGCCGTCCAGGCCATTCAGGAGACTGTCGTCGATGAAGTCCTGGTAAAAAAAAGTGAGCGGCGGATGTTCCTGCTCCAGGACGGTAACCCGATACGGGAGTATCGGATCTCCCTCGGGCGCGAGCCCAAAGGACACAAACTGTCCGCCGGAGACAACCGAACACCGGAAGGCCGATATAAGCTGTATCGCCGAAACCCCAACAGCGATTTTTTCCTCTCCATTGGAATCTCCTACCCCAACGAACAGGACCAGCGCCTGGCGGAAGCCTGGGGCCTTGATCCCGGCGGTGCCATCATGATCCACGGCCTGCCCAATGATGCCGGAGACCTGGCTTTCGCCTACGAAGGGCTGGATTGGACCGAAGGCTGTATTGCCGTTAATAATGAGGACATGCAAGAGATCTGGGAACTCGTTAGAATCGGAACACCTATTGAAATTCGGCCGTAAAGCCGTTATTTGTGAGATAGGTAACAGAAATGGTTTTCACTGTCTGATGGATTGCCTACACTGAACCCCGGTAAGCAGCCTGACCCGTGTTCATATCGTCGGGCCTATCGGAAAAAGCGCACCAACACTGTTGTCACCAGAAAGACATCAGGATTGACGTCAACTCAAGAAAAAAAGGGGATTTCAATGAAAAAACTGACGCTAGCAGCAATGACTGCAGCTTCCATGGTTATGGCAGGTTGTGCTTCAACCGACGACCAGGCCAGGGACGACGCATCAGATGCCCTGAGCACGGCTCAGTCTGCAGAACAGTCTGCAAGCAGTGCTGAAAGCACCGCTCAAAGCGCACAGAGCCGCGCTGATGAAGCCTATGCCAAGGCGGAAGAAGCGTTGGAGCGTGCAATCGCTGCGGAACAGGCAGCTGAGGAAGCGAACGAGCGTGCACGTCGCATGCTGGATCGTGCCTCTGGCAAGGAATAAGCCAAAAGGGTTTGGAAAAAGGCGGCCTCTCGGGGCCGCCTTTTTTATGGTTCCTGGTCGGCGAGCTTGCGAACACCGAGCAACGTAGAAATTGGCTTTTTCAGACGTTCCTCAATCGATTCCCACAATCTTGTGCATCTGCACACTCAAACGCCAGCGCGGATGCTGAAGGCAGTAGTCTATCGCCAGACGGGTATTGCGCTGTTTTTCCGGATCCTCTCCGGCCAACCCGTAAGGTGATGCCATGGGAGAAAGAAAACGTTCCCTGGCGCGGATTCCATCGTAATCTTCAGGGCTGGCACCCTGCTGCGGATAGACCAGTTTCAGCTCATCACAGACATCAATCACCACCTGCGCACCCGCCTTGGGGCTGACGCAGAGCCAGTCAATCCCGGCGGGCGCCGGCAAAGTACCATTGGTTTCCACGGCCACTTCCAGACCCTGTTCATGGAAGGCTTCAATCAACGCCTCATCCAGTTGCAGAAGCGGTTCACCTCCGGTACAGACCACCAGCGGTCGTCCCTGACCGGGGGTTGGCCAGAAAGAAGCGACATGCCGCGCCAGCTCCCCAGCACTTGCGAAGGTGCCACCGTTCTGGCCATCGGTTCCTACGAAATCAGTATCACAGAACTGACAGACTGCGCGATGACGATCCGCCTCGCGCCCAGTCCAGAGGTTGCACTTGCTGAAGCGACAGAACACAGCAACACGACCCGCCTGGGCACCTTCACCCTGAAGGGTAGGAAAGACTTCCTTGACCCGGTACATTACGCCCGCTCCTCATAAGGAAGAGGATCAGAAATACCATTCCGGACAAAGGCTTCCAGCCGCTCCACACAGGCACCACAACGTCCACAGGCCTGTTCGCGGCCGTTGTAGCAGGTCCAGGTGTGGCGATAATCAAGCCCCATGGCAAGGCCCCGGGCCAGGATGTCGCCCTTGCTCAATTCCATGAAAGGGGCCTCAACGTGCACAGGGTCATAGTTGGCGATCTGCGCCACAGCATCCATCCGGCGGATGAATTCCGGACGGCAATCCGGGTAAATGGCATGATCACCCCCATGGGCGCCATACCAGACGGCACCGGCACCGACGCTGACGGCATGACCAATAGCAAGTGAGAGCAACACCATATTGCGGTTCGGAACCACCGTATCCTTCATGTTGCTTTCCTGATAATGGCCTTCGGGCACGCTCACGCTATCCGTGAGGGCCGACCCTTTCAGCAGCGCCTGAATGGAACGGATATCAACCACCTCATGAGCAATCCCAAGATCGCAACACACGGTTTCGGCACACGCCAGCTCGCGCCGGTGCCGCTGCCCATAATCAAAGGACAGGGCGTGCACCTCATGACCTTCACGCAGGGCGGAATGCAGAAGGGTGTAGGAGTCCATGCCACCGGAATAGATGACGACAACCGATCCACTCATTGGCTTGTTTTTCCAATTGCAGGTAAAAACGCTATTGTAACAGTTCCAGGCGTCATGGCTCTTTAATAGGAGACGCGTAGACTGATGCGCAACAAAGTAAGCTGACAGTTCTTCTTTCCAGAACCACCCGCTTACTAACGCACGAATCAGTAAACAGTACTCACCATCAGTGGTCTACACTTGACTTACAGTCTCAGGATTCAGCTTTAATGAACACATTGCTCGGGCCCGCTTTCATCGATTTCGAAGCCTCCAGTCTCGATCTGGTTGCGAGCTATCCCATTGAGGTAGGAATCTGCCTGAGCGATGGCAGCACCCACAGCTGGCTTATCGAGCCCCACGCCCTCTGGACGGAATGGTCGGACAGCGCCCAGCGCATCCATGGAATCCATCGCGAAAGCCTCTACCGAGAAGGACTGAAAGTCAGCACTGTGGCCCAACACCTCAATGAGCTGCTCCCGAACAGGGTCTACTGTGATGCCTGGACCTTTGACCGGTTCTGGCTCCACAGACTCTATCGTGCAGCGAACCTCGCCTCTTCCTTTCAGCTGGAGTCGGTTGCTCAACTGCTGACGGAGGAGGAGGTAGACCAATGGTCCGGCATCCGCGCTGGCGTCATCGCCGAACTGGGGTTGACGGCACACCGAGCCGCCAATGATGCCCTGATCCTCCATGAGACCTGGAAACGTATCGCTGCCAGGCGCCAGGACGAGGCCATCTCCTGAGTTTCGATCATCATTGCACAATGGCAACAATCTAAAGCCTCAATAGCCACGCCTGCATCTTGAAAAAGAATTCGCAGCTAATACACTGAGAATCAGAAGCGTAAATACGGAACCGATCAATGCTTGATCCCGGAAAGATTACAGAAACCGTTTTTGACATGAAGGCGCCTCTGAGTGCCTCAAAGCCGGCAGGCCCCTGACGATATTCGCCGG
>SLIH01000218.1 GCA_007135745.1 Halomonas sp.
CAGGAGCCCGGGCGATTCCGGTACCCCAGAGATTGCTGGGAACAGCCCGTAATCAGCCCCATAGAGCAACAGCAGGCCCTGTTCCCGGATGGCATGCGTCATCGCATCGCCCTGACTCACATGCGTCCGGAGGTGTTCAGAGGGCATCTGTGGCCACTCCTGCCGGATGTGAGGCAGACGGCGGTTCTGGGTTACATCAACCGGGGCGGTACCTTGGATGAGCCAGGCATGCTGTTCATAAACCGTTGCACCTGGGCGCATGCTTTGCAGGCGCTCTCCGTGATTCGTGGTGAACCACTGAATGGATGGTTGTCTGACGACGAGGTGGCCGCTGTGGAAGAGCGGGGTAATCCCCGTGTACTGGTGTAGTGCAGCGCACGGCACCAGCCACTACATGGACACTTACCGCAGCCCTGAGCCAACCGGGAACGGCTTCAGGGTGTTGATAATAAAACCGTTTTTCCAGACTGATTCGGCAATGCAAGGAGGGGGTTGTGTTTGCTAGCGCACCGACACAGTGTCCACCTGGAGCCAAACTGAATAGCGTTCCTACGATTCGGGAACTGCGCTTCAGACCCAGGAGGGTCCGGCAGACTGCCGAAAATCAGAGGAGAAACAATCATGAAAGTGATGAAAACCTTAAGCGCGCTGATCCTTTCCGCCGCCATTGTTCCGGCCATGACACTGAGTTCCGCTGCATTTGCGGAAGGTGAGTACGGAATGGAAAAAGAAGCCGAGCACCGTTCCGCCGCTCACGACTTGAGCAGCAAGCCAGCGGGCGCGATGTACACTGACGACATTATCGGCAAGTCGGTCAAGCACCGCGCATCCGATGAGGAGATCGGTTCTATCGAGGACTTGATCATCGGCGAAGACGGCCAGATTGTGGGCGTTGTGTTGTCAACTGGCACTTTCCTCGGGCTTGGTGGACAGGAAGTTGGTCTGAACTGGGATCAGCTGCAGCACAGCCAGGAAGATGGCGAATCCGCATTCTACGTGGATATGGACGAGGATGAGCTTCGGAACCAGCCTGAGCACGAACGCGAGTAATCCAACCCAATGTCATCGAGGGCACTACGTGCCCTCGGTGTTTGCTCATTAATGGAATAACGAAGAAGCGATGACTCCGAGTTTTGGGGACTGTCAGCTCGCATCCTCATCGGCATCAACCCGGATCACTGTCTCGTCCTTGTCTGCATCCCACGCCATTTCTACTCTGTCCCAGGGCAGGGCGATCTCTTTCTCACCGATACCAAGGAAGCCGCCGATGACCACGGCAACGATAGTGCCGTTCGGGTCAATGATGAGGTTGCGGATGGAGCCGATTTTATCCTCCCCGGTCGTGCTGATCACAGAGCTGCCGATAAAATCGTTAGCATGGAATGCATCGGTTGCCTTCTCGGCGAGTAGAGTGTCGAAGCCATCGCCAGGCACGACATCGTCAGTGCCACGCCCGTAGAGCCGTCGAACACCGTACAGATCACCAGGCTGCAGTTCGGCGAAGGATTCCGTGTAGCGAAATCCCATCACTTGCCCGGAGGGGCCGGGGTGATCCAGGCCAATGGCGTGCCCGATCTCATGAATCAGCGTATAGCGGATGTCATAGACGTCCTTGTTGCCATCAAACCCGACTTTCCATTGATGTTCCGGGTTCAGGCACACCTGCGCCTGCTCAATAGCGCGCACCCCCGCGCCCACTTCAGGATCGGATGCATAGGACACATTGGCGAATGCCCGCCCGCGCGGCTTGCCCTGGGCACCGATAACGATATCGGCATCCCGGGCATTGCTGACCCTGTGGAATGACAGACCCGCAGCGCGTTCCCAGACCGCAAAGGCCGATGCGGTCTCGCGTATCAGAACCTCCTTGGGGATGTCCTGTCCGGAAAGCGCTCGAATCGGTTCCAGATCACGGCAATTGCGTGCATCGTCGAACCGTAGCGTCTCGTCAGCGAAGGCGTAGCTCACGCTTGCTCCCACCCCTAACTGTGGCTCGCCCCATTTCACCTTGTAGCCGTCCAGCTCAAGCAGCCGATACCCGTCCTCTCCGTCATTGGCGAGCAATGGCAATGTGGGTAGAAGGAGGGCGACTATGGCGAATGTCCGTATGGCAAGTCGTGAATTCGTGTTTGTTCGCACTAAATTCTCCGGACAGATATTGCTGGAAGTACTGGAAGCGACCCATTCAACGAGCATCGGGCATCCATTGAAGGCCATGAAACGAATAGGTGTGTAACCGCACTGACAACGCCGTCGCGCACGCTTAGGTTGATGGAGGCACGGGCCATTTCAAGTCTCAATGCTTAAGTTAAAGGAACATTATCGGCAATCAATGCGGGGATCAATCAAAGATGGTGTCCGCGCTGTGCTGTGTTGTTACTGAGTGTTGCGAAGTGTTGGGGGTATAAGCCTGCGCTCCTGTCGTCCCGGAACCGGGGGCTGGTCAGGGATAACACCGAGGGACACATCATGGGTAAGGTGCTCGTGCTGCTGCTCCTGTTCCTGTTGGCTGTTGCGTCGGCAACGGGCTATCTGTTTCTCGGCAAAGTCATTTCTGCCGGGGAAGTCCAACTAGCTGAAGGTCAAAGACAGCTGGAAGAAGGGCAGTCTGCGATGGAAGAAGGTAAGGCACGGTTGGCCGCCGGAAAGCGAGATTTGTCAGAAGGCAGGGAAGAGTATGAACGGGCTGAAGACAACCTGTTCCTGAGGTTGGGGGACAAACTGCTGAAGGGCGGGAAGGGTTTCAGGGAGGGCAGAGAGGCGATCGCCGAGGGAGAAGAGCGGGTTGCCAAAGGAGAGCGTGAGGTTAAGGCTGGGGAGATGCGACTTCAGGCAGGCGAGGGGGAATTAAGCCATGGGCGGGAACGACTGAGGTTGGCCGAGAAGGTGCGTTTTGTTTGCGCGATTGGGGCGGGAGTCCTTGGTTTTCTGACGATTGTGTTCGGGGTGCGTTGGAGGCGAACTTTAGGGCTTGCCCATTGGAATGCGCCCTGAGGCAGTCTTTTACCAGGGCACGGTCACCGGACAGTTTTCCTGCGTTTCGCCGTTCCGAATCGCTGCTATGCTCCGGGTTGGGGTTCAGGAAATCTGGTTAGTGTTAATGTGGAGCCTGTTGTGCTGATTGTCTACCGCGCTAAAGACCTGACCGAGGCCCACATTGTTGCGGGGCTGTTGCAGGCCCATGGCGTTGACTGTCACGTCGGGGGACATTATCTCCAGGGCGGCATGGGTGAGATTGGCACCAGTGGCTTTACCAATGTGCATGTTGAGGATGAGGATTATGCGCGGGCGCGGGAAGTGGTGGAGGAATACGAGCAGGACCTGCACCAGAGCGCACCTGAGCCTGACCCTGCGCCAACCGATGCGCCCCCATCCCGGGTGAATCATCTGGCCCGGATCTTCCTGATTACCTGCACCGTGATGATTGGTTTGCTTTGGATTTTCTCGGGCACAAGATGAAGGGCAGGCGTTATTTCAGACGCCTGCCGCAGTCAGATACGTCGCCCCTGCAAAACACGAATCAGAAGCACCGCAATGGCAACTACCAGAAGAATGTGGATAAAGCCGCCCATGGAATAGGAAGTCACCAATCCCAGAGCCCAAAGCACTAAAAGTACGACAATAATGGTTTCCAGCATGGCAGTAGCCTCCTGGTGGGTTCCGCCAGAATGGGCCACGGACACTGGCACTCGTGGCCCGGTTGCAACCTGCAAATCTATTACTGGTTGAAGAATTCCTTGACCTGCTTACGGGCCTCATCGCGGGTAATGGCGTAGCGCTCCTGAATCAGGCCCGTGAGCTTGTCTTCGCGTCCCTCCGCCGCCAGCAGTTCATCTTCTGTGAGCTTTCCCCAGGCCAGCTTTGCTTTGCCTACCTGTTGTTTCCACTTCCCTTTTACTTCATCGGAACTGAATAAGGCCATGATTGTTCTCTCCTTTAGTTGTAGGTCCATAGCCAGAGTATTATTCTGACTTGTCCGGGTCTGTGCGGTGGCAGACCGAGCCAGCGAAATAAGGGATTTGCTAGAACCGGATGACGAGCAGGACCAGGCCGCCGATTGCTGCTGCCGCACCAGCAACCAGATACCAGGTTGTCGAATCCGTGAAGCGGCCGGCAAACGTTTCGAAAACCTGTTCGCCAACGCTCTGGGAAGCCTGGTAGCCGAAATACAGCAGGGCTGCTCCGGCCACCAGAAGTAGAATGCCGATGATCTGGTGGGTATTCATGGTGAGTGATTCCTTTCGTTGTCTGGTCGTGCCAGGGAGACATGTTGGCGTGTATAACACCCATCTTAAGTAGAACCGGGATGGCTCCAGTCATCTGTTCGCTGGCGAACAGATGAGACATTCGATGCTGGGGCGGGAAAACGAAACTTTCGGTGGCATTCCCCCGGGCTTAATGGAATAGCCTGGCCACTTTGGCTTCCAGTGTTCGCAGGGCTGCCTCGGTGAGTAGCTGGCGATCCAGTAAGTGCACCGTTAATTGCCCGTCGGCCAGCTCAACGCTGGA
>SLIH01000118.1 GCA_007135745.1 Halomonas sp.
CTTGTAACTTGTAACTTGTAACTTGTAACTTGTAACTACTTAATTATCCCTGTTAGGCGCCAATGCCGCCAACTGCTGGCTCAGAAAATCCCCGGTGTTCTGGAACTGGGAAATCCGCTGATCCGCAGCAGTAAACTGGCTGACCAACCGCTCACGGAACGCATTGATGCGATCGTTAAGGTCCTGTCGGCTTTCCTGAATGCTGTCGATCTCGTCCCGCAATGAATCCGTGCGGGAACTCAAAGCACCGCCCTCACCGACCAGGCTGTTGACCCGATCGACAATGCCGCTGCCCACGCCTTCAATAAAGGAAACCGTTCCGCGATTCCCGGTCTCGGTACCACGCACCCGAACCTGGATACCGGAAGCATCCCCGTTGTCACGCCCCAGGAACAGCACCTGGCCGTCGCCCTGAGCCTCACGACCGTCAATGGTGCCCACCACATCCGTGCCCACCACGCCTTCTCCGGGCGTCAGGCCCAGGTCTTCCTGACCGTCCACGATCTCCACAGACGATTCACTGCCATAGCGGGCCGATACGAACTCCAGCTCATTGGTGTCGGTAAGGGATACATTCAGCCGATCACCGGATGCCTGAATCACAGGATTATCGGCAATCTGATTGCGGATCTCATCCACCAGTTCCTCACGGGTAAACTCCCCTTCACTGAGGACAAGTTCCGCTGTATTACCGTCATTGAGGCGGAGGCTGAAGGTATTGTTGTTCTCATCAATATTGATGGTTTCCGCCAGAGCATCTCCCGTGAATGACCCCCTGGTTGCCAGCTCCTCCACGTTGATGCTGTATTCGCCGGCCTGGGTTTCGGAACCACTGCGGACAAACTCCACCTGGCTGTCCGACGTCCGCCCCTGGTTGGAAAACAGTGCCGCCACATCATCGGGGTTGGACTGCAGTTGTTCCTGGAAGCGTGCGGTATTGAAATCAAGCTCGCCGGTGTCGAAGTTGGTGGAGATGCCAACGTCCGCCAGACTCCGCACGCTGGAATCCTCGAGCCCCGGAACAGTCTGCCCCAGATCGCGACGGATCTGATTCATGGTGTTCCGCACCGCCGAGTCACCCGTCAGAATGCTACCGCCTTCGTCCGGATCGAATTCTGTAAATTCATTGACCATCTGCTGCAGCTCATTGAAGGCGTTCACGAGGTTCTGGACACGCTCAGTGGCGCCCTGCACATCCTGAGTGATGTTCACCTGAGCCGAAGTTGTGGTCACGTCGTTCAACTCAAAAGTGACGCCGTCAACCACGCCATCAACCGTGTTACTGCTGCGGGTAATGTCCACGCCGTTGATCGTCAGCTCCGCGTCCGTGGCAGCACGGGTTTCAGTCAGGTTCTGCACTTCATCATTAAAGTTGAAGTCGTCCAGCGCCGCATCGCCATCCGCTGTGATGCTGATGGCATTGGCCACCCCGGTCTCGTCCGAGTTAAGCACCAGCCGGAACCCATCACCGGTATCCAGGATTGAAGCACTGACACCAAAATCACCCTCATTGATCGCATTGGCCAGGTCATTGAGGGTGCTGTTGTCTTCATCGAGGGTGATGGTCGCGCTCTCTTCTCCGACCTGGAAGGTAAGATCGCCTGTACCCACGGAGGTAGAATCACGATCAGCAAAGGTACCACTAGCCAGAGCATGGGATCGGGCAATCTGATGCACATCCACGTCGAAACTTCCGCGGCCGGCTTCCTCACTGTCCACACTGACTCCAACCGCGCTGTTGGAGGACTCCCCCTCAAAACGCCTCAAAGCCGTGGGATCCGAGAGTTGCCGCGCTGGCAGACGCAATTCCGTCACGGCATTCTGAATCTGGCCAAGCGCTGACAGCCTCGCTTCAGTCCGCTCTTCACGCTGGTCCAGACGCAGCTCGACCGGCCGACGCTGCGCTTCGGCCAGATCGTCAACCAGCTCGTTGTTGAGAAAACCGGATCCTATGCCCAGTGCGGAGATGGTAGCCATGGTATTGCCTCGCGATGCTCAATTGAGTGAACGCTCTCGCTTTCCCTCTGTATCTATTTAACGGCACAAAGCGGCAAAACTTTGCCCATTTTTTGGTCTTTTGTGTTACTGAATGTAAGCGGGGGCGGGAATTTTCACCCTTGCTGCCGCCTGTTGGTTCTATGGGGGAGTTATGCATGGGGTGTGCCAAGGGCGAGTTGCAAGTTGCAGGTTTCAAGTTGCAAGGTAGAGTGCAAATCGCGGTGGGCTTTTCTGTAGGGGCAGCTATAGCTGCGATCCGGTGCGGCTCTCATTGCGGCCATGGCCTCTTCCACAGGGATTGGATCTTCCACGGAGATCGAAATCTGGCCTGGGACCTGTGACTTGGGACCTGAAACCGGTCCAAAAAAAAGCCCGCCGAAGCGGGCTTTCTTTTTGAGACCCTCACTCTCAAACACGAATATTGAAAAGTGATATGGGCTCATCCTGCTGTAGGTTCTCTGCCAGTCGTAGAGCAATCTCATCCGGAATCTGACGGATGACTTCATCCGTTTGCTGGTCGATGACGCGGACCACAGTGCGGCCCGCCTGCTCGTCCACTTCAAATTCAAGATCGCGCTGCACCGATTGAACAAAATCGTTCAGTTGGGTTACGGCGCTATCCAGATCCTCGCGGAATTCCTTCGCCTGTTTCTGGGCCGCTTCAGCTTGGCTTTTACCAGTCTGTGCCAACTGTACCGGCTTGTTGGTCGGTCGCGCCTGCTCTGCTGAGCTGGTTTTCCGGCTTCCTTCAGCGGGAGGTGATGAAGACGCCCGTGCCGGACGCTGCTCCCCACTCACGGGGCGCGGAGTTGGATCCGGGCTGTTCAGGCTTACGTCACTCATGGCTCACCTCGCTTGGCTAAGAGCTCAGGCCGCTGCCCCCAGGGGAAGCGGCCTACTCAAACCCCGCTTACTGCAGGAGGGCCAGAACCTGCTGAGGCCGTGCGTTGGCCTGGGACAGGACCGAGATACCAGCCTGCTGCAGGACCTGGGACTGGGACAGCGTTGCAGACTCTGCTGCAAAGTCCGCATCCCGGATCCGGCTGTTCGAGGCCGAGAGGTTCTCGATGTTGTTGTCCAGGTTGGCTATGGTCGATTCGAACCGGTTCTGGATCGCACCGAGCTCGCCTCGGAAGCTGTTGACGGTGTCCAGTGCTGCGTCCATTCGGACGATGGCGTCGTTGGCGTTAGCCACAGTGTCTACGGACACCTCATCAAGACTACCACTATTTACCAAGAAGGTATTATCGTCCCCGTCCGTCTCATCTGCATTCTGAGCAGCAAACGCACCATCTGAATCGTCTACCACGAGTTCTTCAGAAGACCGAATTTCAAGGCCGTCACCATCCTCATTGACAGACGCAAAGACATTGCCAACCTCGTCATTTATCTGATCAGCAACCTGCTGTAATGCTGTAGCAAATTGATCAGCATCACCCGCGATATCATCCAACTCATCCTCGTCCAGGCTGACGGTAACCTCCACTGGATCATTATCGCCAACGGTGATGGTGATTTCATCACCATCACCTAGTTCAGCTTGAACAACATCTACTTCCGCGATTGCAAGTTCACCAAACTCGCCGGTCCGCACACTCTGCGCCAGGTCAACGGAAATGGACTGCCCGGCATTGGCGCCAACCTGGAAGTTCTGCGTATCCAGTGTACCGTCAAGGACGTTCAGACCGTTGAAGTCCGTCTGTGCCGCAATACGGTCGATCTCTTCCAGACGCTGCTGAACTTCGTCATCCAGTGCCTGACGGTCAGAAGCGCTGTTGGTGGCGTTGGCAGACTGCACAGCCAGCTCGCGTACACGCTGCAGGTTGTTGGTAATCTCATCCAGCGCACCCTCGGCCGTCTGCGCCAGAGAAATGCCGTCACTCGCGTTACGGCTGGCGACGCCGAGACCACTGATCTGGGATTCAAAACGGGTTGAAATAGCCAGACCGGCCGCATCGTCCCGAGCGGAGTTGATCCGCAGACCGGAAGACAGCCGCTCCAGCGCCTGATCATTTTGTCCCTGAGACTTGCTCAGAGCATTCTGGGCATTGAGTGATGCCACGTTGGTGTTGATTCCGAGAGCCATAACGCTTCTCCTGCCTGTAGCCTGACTTGGTTTTTGGGTCAGAGGCTAAGCAACCGGTCAGGAACCGGTACTGTTGCCTTCTGGAATGCTTAACGGCAGGAGGTTAATGACCTTTAGGGAATTTGATTGCCGATTTGTTAACTAATGTAACCCCCCTCTACGAGTCATCGAAAACAAATACATCCTTTTGCGGCGAAAACAACAGACTCTCGTCACTGGCCCTTGTCACAACTTTTGCGCTTGTCCCAGAAACCCCGGTCTGACGTTCACGCAGTTGCGCCATCCGTTTAAGAGAGAAGATATGTGCGTAGATAAATTTCATAAGGTCAGGCTCGCGAAGCTGAAGGAAGCTTTCATTATCCAATGCCTCAAGGCGTTGCTCATCGATACAAAAGAGATTGCCGCCCCCCGCAAAATCA
>SLIH01000052.1 GCA_007135745.1 Halomonas sp.
CATGGCTTCCAAAGTCCGGTCTAGGTTTGTGTTTCAATTTTGCACGAAACCTTCTGTGTGTCGAGACTTTCCCGCTGCTAAGCTTTAAATGGTCATGTTCCCTAATAGACCTGTGTTCTGTTAGTCGGTAAGAAAGGCGAAGGATGGCTCAAGCCGATAAGATAGAAATCAAGATTCCGGTGACCGAACTGCAGTTGGGAATGCACGTGGTTCGTCTCGACCGGTCCTGGCTCGACACCGACTTCCCGGTGCAGGGTTTTGTGATCCGTCACACGGCGGACATTCAGGCGCTGCAGGAACAGTGCCGCTATGTCTACGTCGAGGGTGAGGAAGTGCCGGAAGGGCCGGCACGTTTCGGTGCCGGTGTCTGGCGGCGCCCCGGAGCGAATCGCCGTCGGCGGCAGGTTCCCCAGTTGAAGAAGATCTCGGTGGAATCGGAACTGCCTTCGGCTATTGAAGCCCACCGCCAGGCCCGTGAACTTGCCCGAAATATCCTTGAGGGCGTTCGGGTGGGCCGTGCCATCGATGTCAATCACGCGCGCACGGTGGTTCGAACCTGTGTTGACAGCGTGCTGCGCAACCATGAAGCGCTCCAGCTTCTGGCCCAGATTCGTGGCAAGGATGAATACACCGCTGAAGAGGGCATGAATGTCTGTATCCTGTCGGCGCTCTTTGGCCGACATCTGGGACTTCTGGAGGGTGAGCTGGAAAAACTCGCCCTGAGTGGTTTGCTGCACGATGTGGGTAAGGTCCGGGTGCCTGATGAAATACTGAAAAAACCCGATACGCTGGCGGACTCCGAATTTGATATTGTGAAGTATCATGCCGACCACGGTCGCACCATCCTCATGGGGATCAGCGGCCTGGATCCCATTGTGGTGGACGTTGCCTATTCCCATCACGAACGCATGAGTGGCAACAGTTATCCACGTGGCCTGCTGGCGCACCAGATCCCTTTCTTCGCCAAGATCATCAGTATTGTGGACGCCTACGTGGCGATGACCAGTGACCGGGTCTATGCCAACGCCAAGTCATCCAAGGAAGCTCTGGAGATCGTCTATCAGGCCCGTGGTGACCAGTTTGACGAGAGCCTGGCGCTGGATTTCATTCAATGCATCGGGGTTTTTCCGCCAGGGGCGCTGGTGGAACTCAACAGCGGCGAGATTGGTATTGTAATCACGGCGTACGAACTCAACCGGCTGCGACCCAGGGTCCTCATTGTGCGGGATCCGGATGGCCGGCCGGCCAGGGAGCGGGTTGTGGATCTGCGCCGGGGGGACGAGCACCGTTCCGGCCAGCCCTATCGAATTCGGCGTGAGATGCCAACAGGCAGCCATGGCATTCACCTGAGTGAGTACCTGGATCAGGGGCTGAAGCTGCGCAATGAGGATCCGGATCCGGAACTGGCGGCGCTGGTCAAGGCTCTGGCCGGGGAAGCGCTGGAAGAGGATGACAACCCCTCTCCCTGAACGCTATCAGAAACTGCACCAGCCGCTGCCTTCCAGCAGCCTGTACATCAGGTAGCGCCTCAGCCGGTGATCGGCCCAGTTCTCGTAGGGTACGCTGCATTGCCAACCGGGCGGGTTGTACCAGCACCGCTCAAACCACTCGCTTGCCCCTTTCAGTGCACCCTCTGTGATGCTTCCCCGTAGCTGGACGGCCGATTCCATGTTGAGGTTGTCCAGGTTGCGCCGGGTGTAATTGGCGGAACCCAGCAGCAGGTCGGTCGTGCCGTCCTTATATTCCAGCAATGCCAGCTTGGCATGGAACTGCTCGCCCTGGGTGCGGTACCAGCGCACCGTGATGCCGCGCCGGTGCAGCTCCCAGGCGACCTGCCGATTGGGGATGCCACCTTTCACATGGCCAAAGGCGTCCTTGTTTGGATCCAGCAATATCCGGAGCCTGACGCCTCGGTCGGCGGCTTTGATGACCGAGTGCAACAGTGTTCGATGACTGAAGTAGAAAAGTGCCAGATTGAGCCGATCTCCGGCTTCGGCCTGGTCAATTAACGCCTGAGCAGCCTCCAGTATCCGGCCTTCGCTGAGTAGTCGCAGCTGCGGGGCACCGGTTTCGACCCATGTGGCCTCGGTTGGTGGCCTGGCGGGTGGGGGCTCATTCCGGCACAACGAGCGTGTGGATTCGAGCATCCAGTGTAAGTCCACGGCGCTGTCACCCTGAAAGCTCAGCGCCACATTGGTGTGGGCGCTGCTGGCATCGTGGGCATTGGCCGAAGACACCAGGCCAGCCCAGGCTCCATCCCGGTCGGCCACCATCAGCTTGCGGTGATCGGCCTTGAAGTTCAGCACGCTCAGCCAGCTTCGGATGGTCACGGGTTCCCTGCCGGTGGGATTGGGCAGCCACCCCCGGTTCATGCTGTTTCCCAGGGGAGCGATTAAAAGTCGCCAAATCGCTGACCAAAGAGGATTGGAGTCCCGTAAGCGCTTCAGTGGGGTTTCATAAACCTCAATTCCCGCCTGCTCCAGACGCGAGAAATGTGCAGGCCAGAAGGCACCATAGAGGCTGTTAACCGGATCCACAATGACGGTGATATGAAGCGCTGGGCACTGCTTTTTCCTCACAAGCAGCGCCCGTGTCAGCGTTTCCGTCGCGGGGACATGTTCAGGGCCTGTCGGCAGGTCATCGTTATAGAGGAAAAGCTCCAGAACAATACGCTGCCTTGCCCCGGCAATAAGTTGGAGCATTTCAGGCATGATCTGGCGCTTACGGCGCGTTCTGTCCTGCTCATCACGGTAACTCTGGTCATACAGGAATCGGCATTTCTGTGCCGTTCGCCAGGGTGAAGCGTAGTTGATGCCCGGGGGCAGGGCCTTATAACGGTGTCGGATCCAGGTGCCGGCAATCATCAGGACCAGCACGAAGATGGCAAGCCAGTACATGGGCATCACATTCGGGACCGAAGGATCAGAGGTTGTCCGGCGGTGTCAGATCGGAAAGGTACCGGTCTTTGATATCTGACAGCTTGCCGTTGCTGCGCATGCTGGCGAGAGTGGCGTTGAAATGCTCGACGAACTCATCATGGTCGGAATGGAACATGATCCGATGGCCGACTTCCTCGAGTGGCTGTTCGGCAACGGAGATCTGTTCATTCCAGTCATTCTGGTGGATAACCCAGAGCCCACTGTAGAGGTCCGTTACCGCCGCATCGATCTCGGAGCTTGCGAGGAGATGATCGAAGAGCGCTCGTAATGACTGAACATCGAAGCGGTGAATCGCCCCTTCCTCGAACATGGGTTCCAGTGGCGGACAGGGCATGCCCAGCTGAGCGGCAATGGTCTGGCCCGTGAGATCCTCCATGGTTTCGTACAGGGTTTGAGTATCCGCCGTAAAGAAGAGAATCTGCCAGGAATGCAGGAACGTGTCGCTGAAGCTGAATCTTTCCGGTTCAGGAGTCCAGTGCAGCGGGCGCAGTGCGGCATCAATGCGTTTCTCGGAAATAAAGGTTTCCAGCCGCGCTCTTGGGACTTCACTGGCAACCAGCTTGATACCTCTCAATTCGGCTGCTGCTTCCAGCAGATCCCACGCAATGCCTTCGGCCTGAGCGTTGTTAAACATGATATAGGGAGGAAAATCCGTTACCCCGACCCGCAGTGTCTTGGCTGAGGTATCACTGTTCTGATCGGCCACGGTTTCTGTGGTCGTGAAAACGAGCAGCACCAAAAGGATCAGACAGAGTATGGGTGAATCTGCACCGGGTCGTTTTTTCTGGTGACTGTCTGCAATCACAATACGCCTCGGATTCAAGGGGGTTTTCCTGCACCCAACAGGGCGCGCAGGTGCAGTGCAATTAACGATCAGTAAAGCCTTAGCATAGCGCTCAAGGCGTTCCAGTGAAAGCCTTGGGAAAACACCGGACACGCGTTGTTTGAACAGCTTTTATGAACAGCTCGGTCAGATTTCTTTGCTTGTGACTGCTTGGGAACAGGCGAATAATCGGTCCCGTAGTTGTCAATAACCGGCTATGGGAGCCACCGTCATGACCTATCGCAGCCTTGAACGTATCATCCGGGGACAGCCCTCGTCGGATGGGGCTGGTGTTCGTCTTACCCGTAGTCTGGGTCAGAATGCCAGTGCCCGGATGGACCCTTTCCTGATGCTGGATGAATTTCGCTCGGATGATTCCGCGGATTACATCGGTGGGTTTCCTGAACACCCTCATCGGGGCTTCGAAACGGTCACCTATATGCTGGCCGGCGCCATGGAGCATCGGGACTCCCTGGGCAACCAAGGGCTCCTTCAGGCCGGTGATGTCCAGTGGATGACCGCAGCCCGTGGCATCATTCACTCGGAAATGCCGCGCCAGAAAGAGGGGTTGATGCACGGGTTCCAGTTGTGGATCAATCTGCCGGCGGATGAAAAGATGAAGCCGCCCCGGTACCAGGAGATTCCCGCCAGCGAGATCCCGGAAACCGAAATTGCCGGTGGGAGGCTTCGCCTGGTCGCCGGTGCCGTCGACGTGGACGGCCAGCGGCTCACCGGTGCG
>SLIH01000268.1 GCA_007135745.1 Halomonas sp.
AACCGTCAGTGCCAAAGGTCTCGATGGCTATGCGATCAAGTTCGCGGACCTGTTCAGCCCTGTATAATGCCGGTTCGTAGGGTTCCACATTTACCCCTGTTACCATGCGTCCGGGTGTTTTTTGTACTGAAAATAAACAGTTACAGAAAACAGTTTAAGATTTATTCCTAGGTTGCTGTTAAGCATAGCAAAACAATGCCAGAAGATCACAAAAAAACCAATGAGCCAAACCTCGCTGAAGTGGCGGACAGGATCCGCGACTGGGCATCTGAGCTGGGGTTCCAGGCGGTTGGGATCACCGATACCGACCTGGAGGCTGACGGTGAACGGCTTAACAGCTGGCTGACGCGTGGACTGAACGCTGACCTGGATTACATGGTCCGGCATGGAAGCAAGCGCTATCGTCCGGCCGAACTGGTGCCGGGAACCTGCCGCATCATTGCGGTGCGACTGGACTATCGTCCGGAGCCGGACGACCCCGATAGAATTCTGGCCGACGGCGAAACCGCCTACATCACCCGCTACAGCCTGGGGCGTGATTATCACAAACTGATCCGTAAGCGCCTGGCCCGCCTCGCACGCTGGATTGACGAAGCGCTCGAAGGCTATCACTATCGCGCCTTCGTCGACAGCGCCCCGGTACTTGAGCGCGCCGTTGCCCGCAAGGCAGGGCTCGGATGGCAGGGCAAGAACACCCTGCTGATCGACCCCAAAGGCGGCTCCTGGTTTTTCCTGGGGGAAATCTATACGGACGCGCCGCTGCCGGTGGACGACCCCTTCCGTACCGATCACTGCGGCAGCTGCACTGCCTGCCTCGACGTCTGCCCGACAGACGCCTTTCCCGAACCCTACGTGCTGGATGCCGGGCGCTGCATATCCTATCTGACGATTGAAAACGATGGCGCGATCCCGGAATCCCTGCGACCGCTGATGGGCAACCGGGTATTCGGCTGTGACGACTGCCAGCTGGTCTGCCCCTGGAACAAATTCAGCAACGCCACGAAGGAACCGGACTTCCAGCCCCGGCACGGCCTGGACAACACCCAGTTAGCCGAACTCTTCCTATGGGACGAGGCCACCTTCCTCAAACGAACCGAAGGATCCGCCATCCGGCGTGCCGGCTACCAGGGCTGGCTGCGCAACCTGGCCGTGGGGCTCGGCAATGCCCCCAGCACCATTCCGGTGATCGAGGCGCTCAAGGCACGGCAGGACCATCCTTCCGAGTTGGTGCGCGAGCATGTCTTATGGGCTCTGCGGCAGCACGATACAGGGACGAACTAGTGCTTCAGAGCTGGAAAAAGTGCGTTCGGTAGTGGCGCAGTTCCTCAATGGAGTCCCGAATATCATCCAGCGCCAAATGCGACCCCTTCTTGGCGAACCCTTCCAGAGCCGACGGCTTCCAACGCCTTGCCAGCTCCTTAACCGTACTCACATCCAGATTACGGTAGTGAAAAAACGCTTCCAGTTCGGGCATATAGCGGGCAAGAAAACGTCGATCCTGACAGATGCTGTTGCCACACATGGGGGATTGCCCCTTATCCACATAGTCCGCCAGGAATGAAAGAGTCTGTTTCTCGGCCTCACGATCGGTCAGCTCACTGGCGCGCACCCGCTCGGTCAGCCCGGAGGCCCCATGGGTCCGTACACACCAGTCGTCCATCCGATCCAGCACCGCCTCCGGCTGATGTACTGCGAGTACCGGCCCTTCGGCCAGGGTATTGAGATCACTGTCGGTGACAATGGTGGCAATCTCGATGATGCGGTCGGATTCAGGGTCCAGACCCGTCATCTCCAGATCGATCCAGATCAGGCGTCCCTGACGGGGTGAGGCTTCGGCAGACATGATGATGATCTCCAGTCCAACGCTATATTCCCAGCAGGCCGGATTGGCCACGCTGTTACCAATGTAGGGGGCAATCGGCTATTCTGCACGCATCCTGTCACAGATCAAAGGCACGACTCAGTCCCGATGAAGCGCAAACTCAGCCAACAGCAGAAACGGCGCATTACTCAACGACAGAAAAAAAGCCTGCAACGAGCCGGGCATGAAAGCGGTGCAACAGACGCAGCCAGCGAGGATGCACCAGAGCGCCCGGGAACCGTACTGGCCCACTTCGGTCAGGAGCTCCTGATTCGCGATGACGCCACCACGGAATACGCTGAACACCGTGCCCTGGCGCGAAGAAATGTAGGGGATCTTGTCGCGGGCGACGAAATCAGCTGGATTCCCGGCCCGGATGAACGGGTCGTCATTACCGCACGCAAGGAGCGCCGGACCGACCTGCGCCGCCCCGACCGTTTCGGCCGCCTGCGCACGGTGGCAGCCAACATCGATCAGGTGATTGTCGTCATCGCTCCCGAGCCCGAGCCCCACGACAACCTCATTGACCGCTACCTGGCCGTGGCGGAAATCAACGAGTTAACCGCCGTACTGCTGCTCAACAAGACCGACCTCCTGAATGGCGACAGACGCCGCCAGATGGCGAATCTGCTCGTGCGGTACGAGAAGCTCGGCTACCAGGTGCTTCGCACCTCCGCCTCTGTTGCTTCCGAGGACCCGGAACTGCTGAATCGACTGGCTGGCCGAACCAGTGTTTTTGCCGGTCAGTCCGGCGTAGGGAAATCGAGCATTATTCAGAACCTTCTGCCGCAGCACGACCTGAGAGTTGGCGCACTGTCGGAAAACCTGAAGGGCACGCACACCACAACCACCGCCCGACTCTACCCTCTGTCCTCGGGTGGCGCACTGATTGACTCACCGGGAATTCGCGAATTCGGTCTCTGGAACCTGACCGAAGAAGAACTGACTGAAGGGTTTATCGATATACGACGTTTTGCAGCAGACTGTCGCTTTCGGGATTGCCGCCATGAAAACGAACCGGGCTGCGGTCTGGACCAGGCCGTAAAGCGGGGAGATCTGGCACCGGAACGCCTGGCCAGTTACCGCCGCATCCGCAATGAACTCAGTGGCAGCGACGCAGCCCGTTTTCGCTGATCACCAACTCACTTCCCGCTCATCCACCTGGCGCTCACGAGCACGCTGCAACCAGTCATCCTCGCTGAGGACCTCGTCCGCATCTTCCGAGACACGGGGTGCGGACTCACGCCGCTCCATCGCTTCCTTGGCGGCCTCCGTCAGCACAATGATTGAGATGCGGCGATTGACCGGTGCTTCGGGTTCATCCTTGTTCAGCAGCACGGAATCCGAGAGTCCCACCACACGACCAATCTGCCCTGCCGGCACACCTGCCGCCACCAGGGTTCGACGCGCGGCATTGGCCCGATCGGCGGAAAGCTCCCAGTTGCTGTAGTCCGGACGACCGATGAAAGGCGTGGCATCCGTGTGACCGGTGATGCTCAGCTTATTGGACACCTCCGCCAGAGGTTCGGCCAGTTCGAACAGAATATCCTCCGAGTAGTACTTCATCTCGGCCCGACCGCTTTCAAACATGGGTCGCTGGGAGCGATCCACAATCTGGATGCGCAGCCCCTCATCGGTAATATCGATCAGAAGCTGATCCTTGAACTCCTGCAGCGTGTCGCTCTCCACGATTTTCTGCTCAAGTTCCTGCAGAAGCTGCTGGGTTTCGCGTTTTTCTATGGCGTCCGCCAGGTCGCGCACGTCATCTTCAGCAATACGCAACTCTTCGGGGGCAATCTCACCCGGCCCTTCACTGATCTCCGCAACACCGCCCAGATCAATCGGGTCCGGCAGCCCCCCCTCCTCAAAACCAATGGGGTCCCGGAAGTAGCCTTCAATCGCCTCTTTCTGCTCCGGCGAGGCCGTCTGAGTCACCCACAACACCAGGAAAAACGCCATCATCGCCATGGCAAAATCGGCGAAGGCCACCTTCCAGGCACCGCCGTGGTGGCCTCCGCCGCCCTTCTTGACGCGCTTTACGATGATTGGACGATCTTCCAAGGGCTACCTCACCGAGTTTCTCTGACCATCACGGCGCTACTTGGAGCGAACATGATCATCCAGTTCCTGAAAACCAGGTCGTTTTTCCGTTGGAAGCACCTTGCGACCAAACTCAATGGCCATTTGCGGGGCCTGGCCGCTAACCGTGGCCAGGATGGCGTTCTTCACGCATTCGTAGCTCTTCAATTCTTCATCCGCCTGACGCTCCATCGTTTTACTGATGGGGCCCACATAGCCATAAGCCGCCCAGATGCCGGTCAGGGTGCCGGCCAGCGCAGCCGCGATCAGATTACCGATCTTTTCAGTACCGGCCGCCAGATAGCCCATGGTAATAATGATCCCGAGAATCGCCGCCACGATACCCAGCGCCGGCAACCCATCCGCCACCGAACCGACTGCATGGGCGGGCTCCTTGAGCTCGTGCTCACGCTTCTCGATTTCCTGATCCATCAGCCCTTCAAGCTCATGAGCCGCCATGTTGCCGGTACTGATGATGCGCAGATAATCGGTAATGAAATGCTGCAGCTCTTCATGCTTCATCACCGCCGGGTAGCGGGTGAATATCTGGCTTTC
>SLIH01000478.1 GCA_007135745.1 Halomonas sp.
AAGCAGGACCCAGCCGTAGGTGTCGACAATGGATGCGTTACGCGGCTGAAGTCGGTAAGCCCGTTCCGCCAGTTGAAGCGCTTCCTCACGCTCGTCTTCCTGGTACATCCAGGCAAGGTTGTTCAGAGCTATCGCATTGTTGGGATCGAGGTTGATCGCACGGCGGTAGGATTCCATAGCTGATTCCCGATCACCGTCGCCCTGATACGTCATGGCCATATTGAGATGGAGCCGACTGTCATCAGGGAACCGCTCGGTTCCTTCACGAAGCAGTGACAGAGCCTCGTCCGGATTGCCGGCCTGACGCTGGACGGCGGCCATACGCAGGATCAATCCGGCGCTGTCTTCTTTTCGGCGACCCAGTTGATACAACTCCAGAGCCTGGTCCAGTTCGCCACGTGCAGCATAATAGTCTGCTTCAACCATGAACGGGCGGGGTGAATCCGGATGCGCGGTTTTTACATTGCGCAGTATCTCCCGCGCTTCACCCGGACGCTCACGCTGGAATTGAAGTCTGGCTTCAATAAGGGCCAGACCTTCATGGTTGCGGTAACGCTCGCGACCCAGGCGGATAATGCGACGTGTGCGGTCCAGATCTTCCGCGCCCAGGGCTCGTTCGGCCGTGCCACGGAATACCCCGGCCACGGGGTCGGCGCTGCGACCCGCTTCCTGCAGGCGGTTTTCCACGGAGACAGCAAGGGCCTCAGCCTGTTCCATATCGTCCTGTTCCAGGGCGTATTCGAGTAGTGCCAGACGCGGTCCAATCGCATCCTCACGTTCCTCTGCCAGCTCGCTGAAAAACTCCATGGTTCCCGCGAGGGCCTCTTCCTCATGGCGTGTTATGGAGACCAGTGCCTGCAGAACCTGCTGGTTATCGGGCGCGACGCGGGCCGCATTGCGGAAATGGGTTTCCGCTTCATCGCGATTACCGGTGCGCGCCTCCAGGTTGCCCAGCGCAAAATGGGGGTCCACTGCGTCGGGATCCTTGTCAATGGCCTGACGATAAAGAGCCCGGGCGCGGTCGGGCTCCCCACGGGCCAATGCAAGCTCGGCCCCGGTATTGATGGCCCGGATGCTGTTGGGCTGATCTTCACGCCACTGGTCAATGACCCCCTGTGCACGCTCTTCGTCACCAAGTCGTGCATGGACCTGAGCCAGCAGAATGCGTGGTTCCTCTGCGGAGGGAACACGTTCAATGGCTGTTTCCAGCTGCTCAATGGCGGTATCGACTTCGTCCTGTGCCAGCAGGTAGCGGGCATAACGGGCACGCAGGGTTGCGTTATCGGGCGCCATCGAGAGGGAGTGCTCAATCAGCTCCCGGCCGGCCTCATCATCTCCTGCCGCAAGGGCTGCAATGCCCAGCAGAGCGACGACCCCCGGATCCGATTGCTCGGGGTCGAGTTGTTCCAGCATTTTCCGTGCTTCTTCCGGGCGCTCCAGCTGTATTCGTGCCGCTGCAAGAACCCGGGTAAGTTCGCCTCGTTCCGCACTGTCCGCATGGGGCCCCAGCAACTCTTCGGCCTCGGCAACGCGCCCCTGCTGGAAGCGGATCATGCCGAGAAGAATGGATGCGTTCTCATGGCCGGGAGCCTGTTCCAGAACTTCCTGCAGATGATTTGCAGCCCGATCCAGGTTGCCGCGTTCGTATTCGTCGCGGGCCGCTTCCATCGCCGAGCGGATAGTGCCGGGTGCGGAGTCCGCCAGAATTTCCTCGTAAACGAACGCCTGGGACGCTTCGCCCATTTCATGGAGTACATCGATCAGCGCGGATATGGTCTCGTACTTCTTGTACGTCATAACATCGTAGCGACCGATGTCTTCGAGTGCCCGGGTGTAGCCTTCTCTTGCTGTTTCCATATCGCCTTCACGGTGGGCGAGCTGGCCTTTCCAGAGCCAGACCTCCGAGTCGTCGGGAGCCAGCTCGAGCGCTTCGGACAGCAGCTCATGGGCCTGTTCGCTATCCTCGCTGAGAAAGGCAACCCGTGACAGGCCAACGACTGGCATGACTGCCTGGGCATCCAGTTCGCGCGCGGCCAGATAGGCTTCGCGGGCATCCTGCATACGGCCCATTGATTGGAATACGTCACCTTCGGCCACCAGAGCTTCGACCTGCATGTTGGAGTCGGCGTCCTCGATCGTGGCGATCATCTCAAGGGCTTCTTCCCTCTGACCCTGCATAAGCAGCGCGCGCGCCTCAAGGAGGGCAATCCGGTTCAGGTTGTCGCGGTGCTCTTCTTCGTCGTCAATCCTGTCGCGAAGTTCCTGGAGCTGTCGTTCGGCATTGAGGCCGTCACCGGCAGTAATCAGGTTGTCAATGAGCAGGAAATAGGGATCAATCTGTTCAGGTTTGAGCTCCATGGCACTGCGTGCTTCCTGCGTGCTTGCCTTGAGTTCACCCTGGCGCTGGAAGAAGCGGGCCTGATCCATGTGACTGAGGTATTCGACTTCGCTCTGGCTGGCATCGTCCTCTCCACAACCCGAGAGTACGAGCGCCAGTCCCAGGAGCAGTGCAGAAATGAACGGAATATGTCTGACAGTGTCCATGATTCATCCTTGTGTTGGCTTCGGTCCTGGTCAGGCCAGTGACGTGGCTATGTTGTACTTGTCGGTCAGGTTATAGAGAGTCGGTCGGGTAATGCCCAGAAGCCGCGCCGCTCTCGCCATATTGAAATCGGTAGTTCGCAACGCCTGCAGAATAGCCTGTTTTTCCGCCTCTTCGCGAACCTGACGAAGATTCAATGCCTGTCCGCTCAACCCGGTATCCGGACAGTCCAGTTCAAGGTCGGCAGGGGTTACCCGCTTGCCCTCACACATGATCGTAGCGCGCTTGATCTTGTTGATCATTTCCCGCACGTTACCAGGCCAGTCATAATCCTGGATGGCGTTGACCGCGTCATCGGTGAAAGTCAGCGAACCCCGCTGCATTTCATGGGCGAAGTGCTTGAGCATGGACTGGGCCAGCAAGACCGAGTCACCGTTGCGGTCACGCAGGGCGGGAACCGAAATCGTGATTTCGCTGATCCGATAGTAAAGATCCTCGCGGAAATGCCCTTCCTGGATCAAGGTTTCAAGGTCCTGGTGGGTTGCCGAGACAACGCGCACATCAACCGGAATGGTTTTAACACCACCGACGCGCTCAATAACGCGTTCCTGCAGGAAACGGAGCATTTTGACCTGGAGTGACATCGGCATGTCGCCAATCTCATCCAGAAACAGCGTCCCCCCATCGGCCGTCTCAATTTTCCCCTTTTTACTCTGATTTGCCCCGGTGAAGGCGCCTTTTTCGTATCCAAAAAGCTCACTCTCGAGGAGGTTTTCCGGAATGGCAGCGCAGTTGATGGCGGCAAAGGGTTGCTCTTTTCTGGGGCTCAGGTCATGCAGCGCCTTGGCGAGGACTTCCTTACCGGTGCCCGTTTCGCCAGTAATCAGGGTGGTTACATCAGCCGGCGCAATCTTTTCAACTGTGCGACAGACCTGAAGCATCTCCGGACTGGCTGCAATTACACCCTGGATTGGCGCCATATTACCGGCGACGGCAAGTTGTTCATTCTCCTGCTCGAGCTCGGTCAATCTGAATGCCCGATTCACGACAAAGTTGAGTATGTCGGCGTCCATGGGTTTCTGATAGAAGTCGGACGCCCCCATACCGACTGCCTTGATCGCATTCTCCTGTTCCTCGCGCCCGGTCACAACAATGACCTTGGTGTTGGGCGCAAGTGAGAGGATATCTTCCAGCAGCATGAAGCCTTCACTGGCGCCACCGGGGTCTGGCGGAAGACCAAGATCCAGGGTGACAACCTGGGGCTCTATACGTCTCAGCAAGGCAAGAGCGCTTTCGCGGTCTTCAGCAACGGTGACTTCGGTCTCTTCGTCGAAGCACCAGCGCATCTGACTCTGGAGGCCAGGGTCATCTTCAATGATCAACAGTCGTTTATTCACAGCCTATCCCTAAGTGATCGAATCCACGGTCTTCCATTTTTCAGACAGTATGCCTGTCTGTATAAGGTAATTCTGTCGACTTTTCAACAGATTAGTGCCCGCTGGTTACCAACGGCTTCCCTGCGCATTATCCGGTTGAAGCGTGCTGGTAACCGGTAGTGGCTCCTTCTTCATTCTGCCTCAGCAGGGGAATACGAAGCGTAAAACACGAGCCTACGCCAATTTCGCTCGTCACATCCATGCTCCCTTTGAGCTGGCGTACATATTCCTGCGCCTGGTAGGCGCCAATGCCCATCCCGGTCAGCCCCTTGGTGCTCTTGAAGGGCTTGAACAGAGAGTTACGGATAAAGTCCTCGCTCATTCCCGCGCCGGTATCCTGCACGAAGAGCACCACCTGGTCCGAGCTGGTTTTCAGTGTCATGGACACCTCGCCGTCACGCGGTGTTGCATCCTGAGCGTTGTTCAGCAGGTGCGCCAGCACGTTCTGCAGTTGCTGCGGATCGGCACGAACAAAGACACCCGCAGGCGGCCCTTCATAAATGGGCCTTGG
>SLIH01000136.1 GCA_007135745.1 Halomonas sp.
ATTGATGCGGTTCGCTGCGCTCACCGCATCCTACCTGCCTTTCACCTTGTAACTTGCAACCTATAACCTTCAACCAATCACTTCTCTTCCATCCGCTTGAGCCACTCCGGTACTTCCTCTTCTTCCGGCTGCTCGTCTTCCAGGCCTTCCTTCTTGGGCACGAAGAGGTCCTCGCGGTTCACCCGCAGCGTCACAAGCATGTTGGCCGCCACATAGATGGAGGAGTAGGTCCCCACCACCACGCCGATGGTCAGCGCGAGTGCGAAGTTACGGATCATCTCGCCGCCGAAAATCAGCAGTGAAAGGAGCACAACCAGTGTCGTACCCGATGTCACCACAGTACGCACCAGAACCTGGTTGAGCGACGCGTTGATCACATCATGGGATTCGCCCTTGAGCATGCGGCGGAAATTCTCCCGGATTCGATCGGACACGACGATGGTGTCGTTCAGGGAATAACCGATCACCGCCAGCAGAGCGGCAAGCACTGTCAGGTCAAAATCAAGCTGGAAGATGGAGAATATGCCCAGCACGATCACCACATCGTGGATCAGCGGCACAACGGACGCCACACCGAACTTGAGCTGGAAGCGCATGGCGACATAGATCAGCACCACGAACAGGGCCAGCAACAGGGCCAGACCACCATCCTCGCGCAGCTCCTCACCGATCTGCGCGCCGACGAATTCGGCACGGGTGAGCTCGACGTCGAACTCCGTATCCTGCAGCACCCGAAGTATCCGTCCCCCGATGGCATCATCGAACTCTTCCGACAAGCGCACCATAATTGAGGTTTCAGCGCCAAAGGTCTGAACCACCTTGTCCTCAAACCCGGCCTCCCGCAATGTCAGGCGCACATCCTCGAGGTCCGGGGCCCGATCATACTCCACCTCGACCAGGGTACCGCCGGTAAAGTCCAGCCCCAGGGCCAGACCCTGGGTGCCCAGACTGATGGCGGAGACGAGGACCAGGACAATGGAAAAAACACCGGCGAGCCGGCGTACACCCATGAAATCAATGTTCGTATTGGTCAGGGACATGGTTATCCTTTCCCCCGTCAAATGGACAGCGACTGCAGTTCACGGCGACCGCCGAGTACTGCATTCACTATGGCACGACTGAACAACAGTGCCGTGAACATGGACGTCAGAATGCCGATAAAGAGCGTCACGGCAAAACCTTTCACTGGCCCGGTTCCCACGGCAAACAGAATACCCGCCACAAGGAGTGTGGTGAGATTGGCGTCAAAAATGGAAACGAAGGCCCGACTGTAACCGGCATTGATAGCCGACTGTATGGGTAACCCTGCACGTATCTCCTCTTTGATACGCTCAAATATGAGTACATTGGCATCAACCGCCATACCCACGGTCAGCACGATCCCGGCAATACCGGGCAGCGTCAGGGTGGCCCCCAGGGTCGACATCACCGCAATCAGCAGCGTCAGGTTCACCACCAGGCCAACATTCGCCAGCAGACCGAAAGCCCGATAAACCAGCACCATCACAATGGCTACCAGAATGAACCCAAGAATCACCGAATTGACGCCTGCCTCGATGTTCTTCTGCCCCAGGCTGGGGCCAATGGTGCGCTCTTCCACGAAATAGATCGGCGCGGCCAGAGCGCCTGCACGCAGCAGCAGTGCCAGTTCCGCGGCTTCGCCCACACTCTGGCGTCCAGTCACCCGGAAGCTGCTGCCAAGGGTGCTGCGGATGGTGGCCAGGCTGATAATGCTGCGCTCAGTCCTCCGCTCGCGCTCCCGAACCATCTCCCCGTCGACTTCCCGCTCAACGATCTCACTGCTGTGCTCAATAAACAGCACCCCGAGACTCCGCCCGACGGCATCCCGGGTCGTTCGGCTCATCATGCGACCACCAGCGCCATCCAGGGTGATATTCACCTGGGGCTGACCATGCTCATCAAACGCCTGCTGGGCATTGGCCACGTTCTCACCGGTAATGATGATTTCGCGTTCCAGCTCGCCAGTGCGGTCCGGATCATTGCGGAATGGGAAGGTTTCCGTTGTTCCGGCGGGTGCATCCGAACGGGCTTCCAGCCGGAATTCCAGGTTGGCGGTGGAACCCAGTACCCGTTTTGCTTCCGCCGTGTCCTGCACGCCAGGTAGCTCAACCACAATGCGGTCATTGCCCTGACGCTGAACCAGCGGCTCCGCCACACCCAGCTCGTCGACCCGGTTACGCAGCGTCGTCAGGTTCTGGTTGAGGGCAAACTGCTGGATTTCATCCACGGACTCGCCCGTCAGCTCGAGAAACAGGAGGTACTCTTCACCGTCACGGGTCCGATTGAGCATGAACTGATTATGCTCTCGGCGCACCAGATTGAATGCCGCATCCCGATCGTCCTCGCTACGGAATGCGAAACGCAGGGTGCGGTCCTCGGTGGGATCACCGTCACGATAGCGGACCCTTTCGTCCCGAAGCTGACGCTTGATCTCGCTGGAGTAGACATCCAGACGCCGCTCCAGCGCCTGATCCATATCCACCTCAAGCAGGAAATGAACACCACCGCGCAGATCCAGCCCCAGTGTCATGGGCCCGGCACCGATGGCCCGCAGCCATTCCGGCGTGGTGCGCGCAAGACTCAGGGCCGCAACATAATCGTTACCCAGGGAATCCTGGAGAATGGAACGCGCCCGGAGCTGGTCATCACTGCGATCAAAGCGCAGCATGGCGACGCCCCCATCCAGAACCTCGGCATCACGATAGCTCAGGCCCGCCTCGTCAAGATCCGATTTCGCCCGTTCCAGGGTCTGTTCATCGACCGTAACGGCGGCACTGGCCCCGGTGATCTGCACGGCAAAATCATCGGGGAACATGTTGGGCAGGGCGTAAATCACCCCCAAAAGCACCACCACAGCGATGGTGAGGTTCTTCCAAAGCGGATACTTGTTCAGCATCGGGAATCCTTGTCAGCCAGGATATTCAGATGTCTTTGAGCGTTCCCTTGGGCAGCGCCTGGGCCACAGCGTGCCGCTGGACCTTGACCTCAACGTTGTCGGAAATCTCGAGTACCAGAAAGTCATCAGTAATGCGGGTAATTCGCCCTGCAAGACCACCACCAGTGACCACCTCATCGCCCTTGTCCAGCCCGGAAACCAGCGCCTTGTGCTCCTTGGCACGCTTGGACTGGGGACGCCAGATCAGAAAATAGAAGATGAGAATGAAGCCACCGAACAGAATGATCTGGGACATGGCGCTGGGTCCCTGGGCAGGTGCCGCCATGGCTGCTACCGGAGCAAGCATCAGAATAAGCAGCAGGGTCAGTTTGTGCAGCAGTGTCATCGTCATTTCTCCAAATTGTAAGAAGCGGGAAAACGAACTATTCCCATCGTATTAATGCCGGATCGAGGCATTGTGCGACCAGCCCATCGCGGGCTGGCGTTAAGCCGGTTCTCAGCTCAGGGAGGGTACGGACTGGCCGCGCAGATGATAGAACCGCTCTGTAAAAGCGCACAATGTACCGTGTTGAATAGCCTCACGCAATCCAGCCATAAGCGACTGGTAGTAATGAAGGTTGTGCAGCGTATTCAAACGGGCGCCGAGCATTTCATTGCAGCGATCCAGATGATGCAGATAGGCGCGCGAGAAATTCTGGCATGTGTAGCAGTCACAGTTCGGGTCCAGCGGCCCGGTATCGTGGCGATGGCGTGCGTTTCGTATCCGCACCACGCCTTCGCTGGTGAACAGATGGCCGTTGCGCGCGTTGCGCGTGGGCATCACGCAATCAAACATATCCACGCCACGGCGCACCGCTTCCACAATGTCCTCGGGGCGACCGACGCCCATCAGGTAACGAGGTTTGTCCCCGGGCATCTCGGGTGCAACGTGGTCCAGCATCCGCAGCATTTCCTCCTGCGGCTCCCCCACCGAAAGCCCGCCAATGGCGTAACCATCAAACCCAATGCCCACAAGGCCTGCCAGAGACTCCGAGCGCAACTGCGGATGCATGCCCCCCTGAATGATGCCAAAAAGAGCCGAGGCGCTGTCTCCATGCGCGTTGCGGCTCCGCTCCGCCCAACGCAGTGACAGTTCCATGGAAGCCCTGGCCTCGGCCTCTGTCGCCGGATAGGGCGTGCATTCATCGAAGATCATTACGATATCTGAACCGAGCGCGCGCTGAACTTCCATCGAGATCTCGGGGGTAAGATTCACCGGAGAACCATCCACGGGGGAGCGGAAACGCACCCCTTCTTCAGTGACCCTGGTCATTTCCGCCAGGCTGAACACCTGGAATCCCCCGGAATCGGTGAGGATCGGCCCCGGCCACTGGGCGAAATCGTGCAGATCGCCGTGGGCGCTGATGACGTCGGTACCCGGCCGCAGCATCAGATGAAAGGTGTTGCCCAGTATGATTTCCGCGCCCACCGTTCGCAGATCCTCGGGTGTCATGCCCTTGACCGTGCCGTAGGTACCTACCGGCATGAACGCCGGCGTTTCCACGGTGCCACGGCTGAACGTC
>SLIH01000463.1 GCA_007135745.1 Halomonas sp.
AATGCTGCTTGCGCATGGTCTGCGGGATCTGCGCGAAGACGAGGAGAAGCAAGATGAAGACGACTAAGGGCCGTTGCTGGAGCTGGGGGTGCATGGCGCTGCTCGCCTTGATGCTGAGTGTTCCCGCCCTGGCGGATACCGACTGGTCTGATCTTCCGGAAGAACAGCAGGCGATCCTGGCGCCTTTTGAACAACAGTGGTCAGAGTTCTCCGCCGAGAGACGGGAGCGCCTGATGGGGGCGGCCGAACGCTGGCAGGGCATGACCGCCGAGGAGCGTGAGCAGGCCCGGGAGCGTTTGGGCCGCTGGCAGGAACTCGATCCACAGGAGCGTGATGCGGTGAGGGAACGTTACCGGCGTTTTCAGGAACTCCCCCCGGAACGTCAGGAACGGGTGCGGGAACGCTTCCAGCAATTCCGGGATCTTCCTGCGGATCAGCGCAGGGAACTGCGCCAGCGTTGGGAGCGGCTTGGGCCGGAGCAGCGCGAGCGCATCCCCGACCTGGAGCAACGTCAACGAATGCAACCATTGAGGGACCGATAAGATGATGAATCGATCTCTGCTACTCATAAGCACACTCCTGATGGCCCCCGCCATGGGGCTGGCCGAGGAAGCTGGCGAATGGATGGGGCCGGAACAGCCGGCACCTCGCCTCTCCCTGAGCTATGGCCAGGACGAGGATGATTACCGGGTGGGCAGTGTGAACGCCAATCTTCCCCTGCAGGACGGCAGCCGTGCTCACTTCACCTTTGAGCGCGGGCGCCTGGCGGACGACACCGCCACCGGCTACCTCAGTGCGGGGCTCAGCAGTGACCCCCTGGCCGACAGTGTGGTTCGGATAGACGGCATTGTGCGTGGTACGCGCGACGTCTCCCGTTTCTACGAGTTGAAGCTGGAAGGAACACGCTATTTCGAGCGCTGGGACTTTGGTTTCCAGGGCCGCGGCGGCGTGGTCCGGATCGAGGACCACGGGCTGGCCAGTGACAATGGCGGTTCAGATTCGGACCATCGGGGGCTGCGCGGCGGCATTGGCCCCAGGTTGGGATATCAGAATGGTCCGCTGTACCTGAGCCTGTCGGCAACGGAGTATTTCTACCGCTGGGAAGACGGTGATCCGGAATCCGACGGCAGTCCGCTTTTCGCCAACGCACCGGGCCCGCTCGGACGCACTGGATCTGGTGCGGGTGCATCGCAGGGTGCCCAGCGCTCTCCGATTCTGACCGAACGGGAAGGAACGGCCATGGCAACGCTGTTTGCTGGCCCCATGGACTGGCAGCTGGGGTTCCAGCGCACCGTGGCCACGGACAGCGAAAAGCAGGACTGGATTCTCCTGGGTACCTCGTTCAACAGCCGCGCCGGTCACTGGATCGGGCTGAATGTGGATGTGCCCACTGAGGACGAAGACCCGGTATTCGGCCAGATCACCCTGGGGATTGCCCTGTGACAGCCCCCGAGACCACGGTCACGGCCTTTCGGGCAGGAGAAGCTGAAGCCGGTGGTTCAACCGGGCATCAGCGTGCGGCCCTGGAGCGGTTTCTGGCCGGTGTCGAACGGCAGGCCTTTCGCAAGGCAAGGCTTGCCGTCAGCAATGACGATGATGCGCTGGAGCTGGTGCAGGATGCCATGCTCAAACTGGCGCAGGGTTACGCGGGTAGAAACGAGACGGAATGGCCACTGCTTTTTCAGCGCATCCTGCAGAACGCCATAACGGACTTCCATCGGCGTCAGAATGTCCGCAGCCGGGTGCTGACCTGGGTTCGGTTCCGACGCGACGAGGATGAGGAGGACGATAATATGGAAGTGACCTTCCCGGACCCCGCTGGCCGCAGCCCGCTGGAGACTCTTTTGTCGCGGGTGGCCACCGAGCAGCTGCTGCAGGAACTGGAGCGTCTTCCGGTGCGTCAGCAACAGGCCTTTCTCCTTCGGTTCTGGGACGGCTTGAGTACCGCCGATACGGCCTATGCGATGTCCTGCAGTGAAGGCAGCGTAAAAACACACCTCTCCCGGGCGCTGGGTAGCCTGAGGGAAACACTTGAGGAGTATGTGCCATGACCGATCACGACAAGGTCACCGAAGCGACCCGGGCTCACCTGGACCGCAGTCTGGATGACCTGGACCCGAAAATCACCGAGCGCCTTGCCGCCCGTCGTGAGAAAGCCCTTCAGGCGGCTTCGATCGAGCGGCGAGGAATGCGTCGGACACCCATGGCCATTGCCGGTGTGGCCGCCTCCGTGGTGATGGCTGCGGTACTGGTTACCTTCAGTGGTGGCACCGACGCGCCTCAGCAGACGCCTGAAGACATTGAACTGATGGCCGCAGAGGAGCCGCTGGAGTTCTATCAGGATCTGGAATTCTACCTCTGGCTGGAGCAGCAGGACCTTGATGAGCTGGCCCAAACCGGGGCGGGGTCCACTTAATGCACATCTGAAGGGTTCTCCGGCCTTTTTAAGGAACTCTGGCCACAGTTCCCTCGTCACCAGAACCGGGGAGTGTCCGGGCCGGGACATTACGGATAACTCCCTAATCTTTAATGTTTTGGTGACTCGGGTCACCCCGAAGAGGGAGTTTGGTATGAAAAAAACAATGGTTGCCCTGTCATTGGGCTTGTGTGCTGTCAGCGCCCAGGCGGAATTGCTGTCGCTGTCCGGCGGAGACATCATCGCCGATCGCTACATCGTTGTGCTCGAGGATGATGCGGACGGCGTGTTGGACATCGCCAACGCGCTCACCGGGGCCTATGGCGGTGATTATGATCTTGTCTATGAGCATGCCCTGTCGGGATTTGCAGTGGAAATGACTCACCTTCAGGCGCTCACCATGGCGGCGGATCCGCGGGTTCGCTACATCGAGCCTGATCAGACCATGGTCCAGTTTCAGCAGACCCAGGAAGACGCAACCTGGGGCCTGGATCGTATTGATCAGCGGGACCTTCCGCTCGATGGTCTCTACACCTTTGACAGCGATGGCTCGGGTGTTCATGTCTACATCATAGACAGCGGCCTCAATACATCCCACCAGGAGTTCGCCGGTCGTGTGGGTGATGGCCACAACACGGTCCCCGACAGCGGCCTTCTTCTCGGGGAACAGGACTGCAACGGGCATGGTACCCATGTTGCCGGTACCGCCAGCGGGTCCGTCTACGGCGTGGCCAAGGGCAGTACCGTCTATGGTGTTCGAGTCTTTTCCTGCGCACCAACCACGATGAATTCGTTTGTCCTGGCGGGCATCGACTGGGTCACGGAAAATCACCAGAGCCCGGCAGTGGCCAACATGAGCCTTGGCGGCGGCGCCAGCGAAGCCACGGATAAAGCGGTGCGCAATTCAATCGAGGCGGGCGTTTTCTACGCCGTTGCCGCCGGTAACGATGACGCTGATGCTTGCGATACCTCGCCGGCCCGGGTTGCGGAGGCCATGACCGTTGGCTCCACAACGGCGCAGGACGACCGCTCCTCGTTCTCGAATTTCGGTGACTGCGTGGACATCTTTGCTCCCGGCTCGGATATCACGGCAGCCGGCTTCATCGGCACCACTGGAACCCAGACACTCTCCGGTACCTCCATGGCATCACCGCACGTGGCAGGCGCTGCAGCTCTGGTGCTTGATGGTAATCCGCAAGCCAGCCCGGCGGAGGTGTTCGACGCGTTGATCGACAAGGCGACCCAGGGACGCCTGATCGATGTCGGTGAGGGCTCACCCAACCGGTTGCTGTACTCCCGGGAGCAGTAACAGCAGTGAGGCAGCCGGTCATCTTTCAGGATGGCTGGCTGCGTACTCCTCCAGATCCATGTCGATCAAGACGCGCTCTGCATCAAGCCAGCGTGATTCGTCGCTCCAGCTCAGTACGCCGATGCGTTGGTCTTCTCTCCCGGGGTCATCGTTGGTAGAGAAAAAATACCATTTACCTAAAGCGATCGGGTCGGTCGATTGTGCGTTGAGGGAAGGGCCCGGTAGCCGGGCAAGAGAGAACAGCCCATCAATCGCCTGGCGACGCAGCGCATGTAGGCCACGTCGTTTGGGTACAACCGTAATGTCTGCTTTCCAGTCGATGGCATCGAGCGCGCATTCAATTGTTTTGACTGCGCTGCCGCCGGGAGTTGAACGGGAATAGGGGGTGCTGATGCTTTGATAGGGTGGGGCTTCAAAAGCAAATAATCGCAGCACGGGCTCCGATGCGTACACGGAGGTTGCCAGAAGGAAACAGCCGAGAAAAATGCTGACTCGCCGCATTGAAAGAAGCCGTCCTCTGGAAGATCATCATCCATGATCAGGTTATTATATGCAGTGAAGGCCGGGATCCGATTTGCTGAACAGGTAGGATTACGATGCTGACATCATCAGAGGCTTTACCCGATCGCATGGCGGCCATGGTTCTGACCGGCCATGGGGGCATCAATAAGCTGGTCTATCGTAAGGATGTGCCCACTCCAACTCCAGGGCCAGGTGAGGTGCTGGTGAAGGTAACCGCCGCAGCCAAGA
>SLIH01000341.1 GCA_007135745.1 Halomonas sp.
AAGGGTGCGCTGCCAACACGATGGATGGCGAGGTTTTCATTGTCCTGGGTGGACAGCTGATAACGGGTGAGCTGGTATTGACCGAAACGCTCCAGGGTCTGGTCTTCGCTGGCGGTAGCCAGCTCCTCTTTACTGACATGTTCCATGATCGCAGCTCCTCGAATGCGGCCTGTTTGCGTTCCCTGCAGGGTAAGCCCAATCCATTATGCAGAAGTCAGTGTTCAGGTGAAGTTTGCGTTTTGCGATAGGGATCAAAATCCGCGCCTGGTAAATCGCGTGACGGGCACGGTGTTGAAGGGTAATGTCGAACCAGAGCGTTGTGGTTCCAGCAGCAAGTCGGCCAGCAGTCGGCGCTTTTTGACACGGAGTACGTCCATCTCAGGAGAGCAACACAATGCCAACAAAAACAATATCCTTCTGTCTGTCCGCTGCCCTTGCCTTCGGTTCTGTCGCCGCCCTCGCCAAGGGGCCGCCCCAAACACCACCAGGCATGAGCAACAACCTTCAGCTTTCAGTTCTTTCCAGTGCGCCCGATCAGGTCACGGGTGGGGATGCGCGCATCGCGATTGATTCGCCCCCCGGGCTGCGCCGCCAGATCACCCTGACCCTCAACGGCGAACCCGTGGATCTGGGTGATTTCGACAGCAACCCGCAACGTCTTGAAGGCCTGATTGACGGTCTCGATGAAGGCGAGAATGAACTCAGCCTGAGTCATGACCGTTTTGGTCAGCTCCAGACGCTGACCCTGACCAATCACCCCATTACCGGACCGGTCTTCTCGGGTCCGCAGCAGTCCCCCTTTGTCTGCATGACAGAACGGGAATTCGGCATACAGCCCAAGGTGGACAGCACCGAACCCCCTGGCTTCCGGGTCTATGATGATGAGGGTGAGGTGATCGGCTACAGCACCAACTGCTCCATCGATCCCTTCATCACCTATTCCTACCGCACCACCGACGGCAACTGGCGGGACTGGCCGGAAGACGGCGAGCGGCCCGCGGATCTGGCCACCACGGAAACCATCGACGGCGACGTGGTGGACTTCGTGGTGCGGGTGGAGCGTGGCACCATCAATCGCTTTATCTTCAGCTACGCCATGCTGGTGGACCCGGAGAAGATTCCGGAAGACGAGAACGAATTCGATACCAGCCGCTGGAATGGCCGTCTGCTCTATCACTTCCAGGGAGGCGTCGGCATTGGCCATACCCAGGGACGCTGGGCCGACAGTCGGGCCATGAACCCCGATGTACTGGGGCTGGGCCACGCCATCGCCTATTCCACGGGCACCCGCACCGGCGAGCACTACAACCTGGAAGTGGGTGGAGAAACCGCGCTCATGACCAAGGAGCACTTCATCAAGCGCTTCGGCGAGCCCCTCTATACCGTGGGCCTGGGCGGCTCTGGTGGCGGCATCCAGCAGTACGTCTACGGCCAGAACCATCCGGATCTGCTGGATGCGGCCATTCCCCAGCGCTCCTATCCGGATATGGTGACCCAGACCATTCATGTGGGTGACTGCGAGTTGCTGGAGCACTACATGGACGCCACGGATCGGAACAACGAGTTCTGGCAGACCACCGGAAACCGCAGCCTGCTTGTGGGATTCAACGCCACCGATTTTCTGGGCAACCCTTTCTTTGATGTCCAGCGTGCCTTTGGTTTTGCCGCCGCACCGGGCATGACGGAATGCGTGCCCGCCTGGCGGGGGCTTTCCCCAATGGCGCTTAACCCCAACTTCGGTTCGGTGCGCGAAGCCCAGCACTGGGAGCCTCAATCCGATATTGCCAACATCGAATGGACCCACATGGATGACCTGCGCCAGATCTATGGCACTGGCGATGACGGCTTCGCGCGCCGCGCCGTGGACAACGTGGGCGTTCAGTACGGGTTGAAAGCCTTCCGCAACGGCGAGATCGATGCGGAGCAGTTTCTCCGCGTCAACGCCCGGGTCGGTGGCTGGAAGCCCAGCAGCGAACAGGTCCAGGAAGGCTGGCCTTTCCTCGGCGACCCCACACCGGACAACTTCGACCCCTGGAGCCGCCGCAACATGATGCTGAGCGACACCGAGGAGCCGGCCCCGCGTCACGAAGGCAACCTGGAGGCCATCAATGCGCTCTATGAGAGCGGCATGATCTTCCGGGGCCAGATTGATATTCCGGTGCTGGATATCCGCGACTGGATGGAGCCGATCCTGGACATGCACAACGCCCACCAGTCCTTCGCCGCCCGCCAGCGCATCCTCAACGAAATGGGCAACGCCGACCACCATCTGGTGTGGTTCTCGGGCATTGGTCCGGAGCCCTTCCCAGGAAGCCAGTTCAACATGACACTTCAGGCGTTGAACGTCATGGATGAATGGATGGATAACATCCTGCGTGATCCCAGGGGGCGTATTGCGAAGAATCGACCGGATACGGCGGTGGATGCCTGCTTCGACTATCAGGGCGACATCATCGGCGCAGGCGACAACGTCTGGAGTGGCATTCTCGATGACGGCGGCGAAGGCGCCTGCACCCAGGCCTTCCCGGTCTACACCACCTCACGCATTGAAGCCGGCGGGCCCATCACCGGTGATGTCTTCAAATGCCAGCTCAAGCCGGTGGAGGAGGCGCTGAACGATGGCACCTACGGCAACCGCAGCTTCACCACTGAGCAGGTGGCGCGCCTGAAGGAGATCCATCCCCAGGGCGTCTGTGATTACGACAAGCCCGATGCGGGGCGCCCTGCTGAGCTGTAATCGCAGTATGGCTTTCCGGTATCGGTGCGGCCGATGCCGGAAAGCCAGTTTACAGACAACAGGCCTTGTATTTCCTGCCGCTGCCACAGGGGCAGGGCTGGTTGCGGCCCGGCTTGAGCTGGCCCTCACGGGTGTCGCCGGTGACGTAAAACCAGTGCCCGTCCTCATAAACGAAGTTCGAGTCTTCCTCCAGAAACCGCCAGCCCTCACCGGCCTGATAGATCGCCCGGAAGGACACCCGGCCCTTATCCCCCTGCTGATCGGTCGAAAGAATCTGCAGTGATTTCCACTCCGGCGCTCCTTCCAGGTCCAGTTCAGTTGGGCGGGTGGAAGGGTGCCAGCTTTTCAGCAGGTAGGCCTCCAGTCCCAGCACAAAGGCCGTAAACCGGGAGCGCATCAGCGCCTCCGGCGCTTGGGCCGGCTGCCCTTCATGGCACAGGTGGCAACAGTCCCGGTAAGCAAGGCCCGAGCCGCAGGGACAGGGAGAGTCATGGGTTATGCTCATTACCAGACGAACGCCTTCAGAATGCAGAGGATTGCGAAAACCATAACCAATCCTGTCCAACCAAGAAACCGCGTAACGCCAGGCGGTGATTTCGGATTCAGTTCGGGAAACAGAATGGCCCCGAAGGACATCAGCGGGACGAACCCGAAGATCTGCCCCAGATGACGGGTGGTCACCGTCAGTGTTGGCGGCACAAACCAATAGGTCGCCAGATAGGCGCCCATGACCAGCGTTGCAAACACGGCCTGGCGCTCCAGCGGCTCATCGCGCTTGAAGAGCAGATACATTGAAACCAAAGCAACAAATGCGGTGAATTCAACCAACTGAACGGTGCTCCATGCCCTGCCAATGCTGTCTGACAACCTTTAAAACGTGGACAACCCCGTGGCTTCCATAAATCGATACTGCCAGTAAAGCAGGCGGCTGTTTTCGCCATTCTCGTGATAGGGCAGGCTGAAGGTCTGGCCGGGGTTGTTGTTCCAGCGGCGGTCAAAGTAATTGGCGGCGTCCCGCATGACGGGGGCATCCAGCTCGGCCCGGACGCTGACGTTGGTCTCCAGATTGAGATTGTCCAGATTGCGTCGCGTGAAATTGGCGGAGCCGGCGATGAATTCGGACCTGCCGTCCTCGCTTCTGTGCAGGATGAACTTACTGTGGCACTGCTCTCCGCGGGTGTTGCACCACCGCACGGGAATGCCGGCCTCATGCAATTCATGAGCGACCGGCTGATTGGGGACACCGTTCTTGTCCCGGCCGAAGGCGCCCTGATTGGGATCAATCAGAATCCGCACTTCGACGCCGCGTCGATGCGCCGCCAGCAACGCCTCCACCGTGTCACGCTGGGACAGGTAAAAGATAGCCAGGTCCACGGTGTCCCCGGCTGTGGCGCGATCCAGCATGGCGAGAATGGCCTCCGGTATCGCGCCTTCGGTGAGAACGCGAATACTCGTGCCCGTTACATCATTTTGGTTTGCTGTTTCCTCTGCTGCCGATGACGGCTGATCGATTTCGGGCCACGCCAGGTCGGGGCGGGAAAATCGGACCACGGCCTGCTCGGTTTCCAGCAGATCCAGGGCGGCCTGGCCGGTGAACTCCACGGCGATATTGCCGTGGGCGCTGGAGGCATCGTGAGGATTCCCGGAGGTCACCAATCCGGTCCAGCCATCCGGCGCGTCGGCAAACAGGGTCTTTCGGTGATTGGCCTTGAAGTTGAGCATGG
>SLIH01000465.1 GCA_007135745.1 Halomonas sp.
GCGGCGGGGCAGCCAGTGGAGGTCGGCTTCCAGATCCTCCAGTAGCGCTTTCAGGTAGGCCTGCTCCGGGATGGTCTCGGGCGCCGTGTGGGAGTTGAAGTCACAGTAGGGGCACTTACGCACGCACCAGGGCGTATGCAGATAGAGGCCCAGTGGGGGTGCCTGGAGCAGGCTCTCAGCCGAGTTCGTCAAGTCGGGACCTCAGTTGCGCCAGCGCCTGTCCCCTGTGGCTGAGCTGGCCCTTGCGTTCCGCTGGCAGTTCCGCGGAGCTGCATCCTTCGCTCGGGACGTAGAACAATGGATCGTAGCCGAAGCCGCCTTCACCGCTGGGCTGATCCAGGATGAAGCCGGACCAGCGACCGTGACAGATGATGGGCGTTGGGTCGTAGGCGTGTTGCAGCAGCACCAGTACGCAATGAAAGCAGGCGGTGCGATCCGCTCCCGGGACCTCGAGCATCTGTTCCAGAAGTTTGCGGTTGTTGTCCTCGTCAGAGGCTTCTGGGCCGGCATAGCGCGCCGACCAGACGCCGGGTTCGCCATTGAGGGCATCCACGGCCAGACCGGAATCATCCGCCAGCGCCGGCAGGCCCGTGAGTCGGCTGGCGTGCCGTGCCTTGATCAGGGCGTTTTCAATAAAGGTGCAGGCGGTTTCTTCCGGGGCGTCCACGCCCAGCTCTTTCTGGGCCTGTACCTCAATGGACCAGGGTGTCAGCAGCTGATTGAACTCACGGATCTTGCCGGCGTTGTTGCTGGCAAGAACCCAGCGGTTGCGATCACTCATGGAACAGCTCCCGTGAGAAACGCACCGGCAGATTCTGCTGACCTCCGTAGGGAGAAACGTTCAGATTGAACACCAGAAGCTCACCGTCACGGTACTGGAACTGCGCCAGGTAATAGACCGCATCGCCTTCGCGCACCTGCCGGAAGGACAGCCTCTGCTGTTGCTGCACGGAATTGGTGACGTGCCCCTCAAGGTGCGCGGATACGGCGCGAATGGGATCATCCGGTTCGCCTTCGCGCGCCTGCACGGCCACATTCAGCAGCGCCATGGAGCGGCTTCGTACCAGGTCATACTCCTGTGCGATTTCCGGTCGGATGAGGGTGGACGGAATTACCGAGTGGCGGACGATGTACTCATCGAATTCCGAGATCTGATCATCGGCCTTCAGATTGAACGCCGAGACCATCAGCACAAAGACCAGGAAGTACCGGATCGGAATCTGGAGCATGGTGCTTCCCTCCTAACGTGTCACCCTGTAAATGGCTATCTGCCCCAGCATATTCGGCCACAGACGGCTGTACCAGCGCGAACGGTGGGCATTGTCCACCACGGTACGGTCACGGATACGGATACGGTGCTCGTAACACAGGGCCTCGAAATCCCGCACCGTGCAGAGGTGGATGTTGGGCGTATTGTACCAGGTATGGGGCAGGGTGCTGGACATGGGCATGCGTCCCCGCCAGAGCTGGAACAGACGCAGCCGCCAGTAGCCGAAGTTGGGGAAGGTGACGATCCCTTCGCGGCCCAGGCGCAGCATCTCCTCCAGGGCCCGATCGGGGCGACGTACCGCCTGCAGGGCCTGGGTCATGACCACGGTGTCGAAGGTCTGGTCGCGGAAGCTGGAGAGTCGGTCTTCATCCAGATCCTGCTCGATGACGTTGACCCCGCGGCGAACACATTCCTCGATGTACTCCGGGTTGATCTCAAGCCCGTACCCGGTGACCTGTTTCTCCCGCTGGAGATATTCCAGCAGTGTTCCGTCACCACAGCCTAGGTCAAGCACCCGCGAGCCGGGCGCAATCCAGGGTTCTATGAATTTAAGGTCAGCGCGCATCGGTAAACTCCCCGGCAATCCGGTTCATATAGGCCCGAAACAGTCGTATGTAGCGCTCGTTGGGCAGCAGGAAAGCATCATGCCCCCAGGGGGAATCGATTTCGGAATAGCTGACATCGCGCCGGGCGTCCACCATGGCATTGACCAGTTTCTGCGAATGCTCGGGGGCGAAGCGCCAGTCGGAGCTGAAGGACATCACCAGGAAACGGCACTTGGCCTGGGCCATTGCCTGACTGAGGTCGTTGCCGTATTCCCGTGCCGGGTTGAAATAGTCCAGTGCCCGGGTCATCAGCAGATAGGTGTTGGCATCAAAGTTTTCCGAGAACTTCTCACCCTGATAGCGCAGGTAGCTTTCCACCTGGAATTCCACGTCAAAGCCGTACTTGTAGGCATGGTCGCGCAGCTCCCGGCCGAACTTCTCGCCCATGGATACGTCGGAAAGGTAGGTGATGTGCCCCACCATCCGCGCCAGCATCAGCCCGCGCTGCGGGGCGGTCCCGTGTTCCTGGTATCGGCCGCCGTGAAAATCCGGGTCCGAGGTGATGGCCCGCCGGGCGACCTCGTTGAAGGCGATGTTCTGGGCCGTGAGCTTGGGGGTGGCGGCAATGACCAGGGCATGGCGCAGACGATCCGGGTAGGTGATGGCCCAGTCCAGTGCCTGCATACCGCCGAGCGAACCGCCGGCGACTGCGGCCCATTGATCAATCCCGAGCCGGTCCGCCAGTCGTGCCTGAACGTTGGTCCAGTCGCGCACCGTGATTACGGGGAAATCCGGCCCATAAGGGCGACCGGTTTCAGGGTTGATGGACGATGGCCCTGTGCTGCCGTGACAGCCCCCGAGGTTGTTGAGGCAGACCACGAAGAATTTGTTGGTGTCGATGGGTTTTCCCGGGCCAATGCAGTTATCCCACCAGCCGGGTTTCTGATCCTCTTCGGAGTGATATCCCGCGGCATGGTGGTGGCCACTGAGTGCGTGGCAGATCAGGACCGCATTGCTGGCGTCCTGATTGAGTGTGCCGTAGGTCTCCACGACCAGATCATAGGCCGGCAGCTCGCGTCCACAGGCGAGTTTCAAGGGGTCCGGAAAGTGCAGCGTCCGGGGCTCAACGAGCCCAACGGAATCGGATGGAAAAATCTCTGGCATAGTGCGTCATCAATCCCGTGAAACGCCAGGTCGGGCGGTGAAGCCGGGCTTCCAGCTCTGAACGAACAGGGCAGTTTATCGGGCGCTAGCATGTAGGGCAAGCCTGCTTCGCTCCTGCCTCAGGGGAATGGGAACCCGGATGGCAACCTGTTTTCAATCAGGGCATCCGGAGTCAATGCAGGGGATCGGATGTGGATCACGGCCCGACGTCAGGCGATACCGCCCAGCTGAACCACTTTCTCCCGGACCGCCGAGGGCGGTGGCTGGCGCAGTTTGCGTTCAATTTTCTGTGCCAGTTTGAGTTGCTGGCGCAGCTGTGCCTGGCTTTCTTCAATGGCCTCACGTCGTGCGTTAATACTTTTTTCCGTACGGGCCATTTCGCCCAGCCGACGGAACTGGTGCTCAAGCAGTTTTTTCTGTTCCATGGAGTACTGAAGTACGGGGAGCAGGGCTTCTTCCGGCCAACGCTCGATTTCCGACAGCGTCCGTTTACGTATCTCCCGGGCTTCGCTGACGATCGTGGCGAAAAAGCGCCGGATCAGCAGGCTCTGTTCCAGTAGCAGTGAACGGGGATTGAGTCGGAAACGGTCCGCCTTGGCGCGCAGATCGCGCAGGGCGATCAACTGGCGCCCGAGTCGCAGGGGAATGGGCTCAAGGTGTTTGCCGCGGGATTCGCGGTTGTAGCGGTTGTAGATGGACCCCACCATCTTGTCCGCCAATCGTCCCTCGGACATCAGGTTGTTGAACTCGTTCTCCAGCACCTGGAAAAACTGGCTCATGGCCCGCTGCAGTCCGATGCTGGTCCAGCTCCCTTCGAGTTTTGAGCGGGTGGTTTCCGCGTGTGCCTCAAACGCTTCCAGGGTAATCATTTTCTTCAGCACATCGCCCTGGGATTGCACCAGGCGGCGGCTGGAGCGCAGTGTGATCAGTTTGCGGTAATAGTAGTCGTAATCGCTGCGGGTCTGGTCTGCCAGTTCCTGCAGGCTTTTGCGGTCAACCTGGCCTTCCTGGCAGGCAGCCAGTTCTTTCTCGAGTGAGTCCAGCCGTGTCTGCAGAGCGGACTGGTTGTTCTGCAGCATCCCCAGAATATCAGACACCAGGTTGTGGGCGATGAGTTCTTCTTTCTGGATCAGGATGCGCTCAATGATGAGCTTTTCCAGCGCTGGCAATCGGCTGCGCTCGCGCAGGTCGTGGTCCTGGCGGACACGGGAGATCAGGGCCTGCTTGGCTGACAGGGGCAATACTTCGTCGGTTCCAAGACCCAGCTGTTCAGCCGTCAGTTGGGTAACGCGTTCGATGGAACGGTTGGTGTGCTCCTCGCCCTGGAGATCGTCCCAGAGAACATCGATTTTGTTGAGTACCGCAAAGCGCCCGGCGCGGTGGTCAGCATCATGGGTGTCCACGTAATCCTTCCAGATCGCCATATCACTGGCTGTGACACCGGCGTCGGCGGCCAGCAGGAAGATCACCGCC
>SLIH01000069.1 GCA_007135745.1 Halomonas sp.
CACCGCTGCTGAAAGGGGATCGAGCATCATGGCATGGATGATGGATTCCCGATCACCATGCAAAATGCCGGATACACACAATTCATATACCGGCATATGGGCGCGACATAATGCCGCGAGGGGCTCGGGAAGGCGGCCGAAGTAGGTGGGTAAATAGCCCCGTTTGTCGACCAGCACGGCCACCTCTGGTGTCGACCCCGAGGTTACCTTAACGATATTTGGCAGCCGGTGCTGTTTGTCACCCGGATCGCTGAAGCTCGACACACAGTTAGGCCGATCCGGGCAGGGTGCCAGGCGCCCATCCCCCTGTTTGCCCAGATGGTCGGGGGCCGTGGAGCTGCAGGCAGCGAGCAGCACGGACAGTGCAGTGGTAGCGGCGACTGGAAAGGCAGAACTCCTCTTGAAACTCATGACATCATAATTCCTTGTGGCAGAACGGCTGGCAAGGATGCCCCGGAGGCTGCATGGACACAACCGATTAGGTCACTGCATGGACGATGCACCTTGCCATCAGGGTCAATATCTTTTTTCTGGAACATCTGTACACTGAAACGATGTTATACGGGGGCAGTACCATGGTGGATCAGACAGAGAGCATCAGCCGCTGGCAGCAACATACGGCAGCCATTGCCTGTGGTTTTCTTGGCGACTGGTTGGAGCAGCGCCGCAATCCGCTGGCGCTGCCCATGCAGTTTATCGCTGATGGTCGGGTCATCGATCCCCTGGAACCGGCCGTATCGAGGCCGGGCCGGACCCTGATTGTCCTGATCCATGGTCTTATGGAGATGGACTCGATCTGGGAATACCCTCAGGCGCCGGGTGCACATTATGGTACCGATCTGTCGGGTCCGCTGGAGGCCACGCCCCTCTGCCTTCGATTCAATTCAGGCCGTGCCATTCATGAGAATGGCGCGGAGCTTTCCCGGCAGCTGGAGTTGCTTGTCGAGAACTGGCCCCGAGAGGTGGAGCGGCTGGTTCTGCTCGGGCACAGCATGGGTGGCCTGATGATTCGCAGCGCCTGTCATCATGGCCGGCATCAGGGCCATCAGTGGACCTTGCGTTCGCTCGATTGTGCTTATCTTGGCTCGCCCCACGACGGCTCCTGGCTGGCAAAGGGGGCTCAGGGGATGGCCGGTATGATGCAGCGTATGCCCCGTGACTATCTTCGCGTGGTCGGGGAATTCATTGACCTGCGCAGCGAAGGTATCCGCAACCTCTCCCGTGGCGAGGTAACACCCCCCGATATTGAAGAACCGCCTCTGCTGCCCGGGGCCGATCATTACGTGGTTTCCGGGCTGCTGTCGCGGCGTCAGGAGCATCCGGTTAACGCATTATTTGGCGACGCGCTGGTCCATGAAGCCAGTGCCCGGGGTGAGCGTCGTTCCGGCTGGAGTCTGACAGACACCGCGGCTTTCCCGGGTGTTGATCATTTTCGCCTTGCCCACCATCGGCTGGTGGGCAATCAGTTACTGGAGTGGCTGGCATGAAAGAAGCGCAACAGAGCAATTCCCAGGTTCACTGGTGGCTGGGTGTGGCCGATCTGATCACAACGGGGCTGCACCAGGGCGCGGTGACGGTGGAAAGGGTCCATATCTCCATCGCCGATGAAACCTTTAACGTTCTGGAGAAAATCCCGGTGACGCGCCCCGTAAGCGAGCCCGTGCGGTTGGTCCATCATGGCATCTCCCGCCTGAGCTATCGCAGCGTGGCTGGTTGTGGATGGTTGCTCAATCAGGTGGTCAGACGGGAACGAACGTGAGCCTGGTACGGCCATCGAAGCTTATCAGTCTCCGTACACCATCTGATCCCTGCCCAGCCGTTTGGCAAGGTACAGGCGGGCGTCTGCAAGTGCCGTAAGGGAATCGGCCGTGATCCCTTCTATCTCGAGTTCAGACGCTGCAGCCAGCCCCGCACTCACTGTCACGGAGAACGCTTGCCCGGGATTGCCGAATTGCATATCCCGGGTGTCGCTCAGAATTCGCTCCACGCTTTGCCTGGCCTCATCAAGCTCCGTGCCCGGAAAAAGGATGATGAATTCCTCCCCTCCGAAGCGTGCGGCGATATCGGAACCCCGTACCGAGCTTTCCAGAAGGCTCGCAAAGCGGCGTAGAATGGTGTCGCCGACCAGATGACCATGGGTGTCATTGATGGCCTTGAAGTGATCCAGGTCGAAAATAACGATACTGAAGTCCGTGCCATGGCGCAGGTAGGCTTCCATGGATTCAAACATTCGGTTTTCCAGGTAACGGCGGTTTCTCAGGCCTGTCAGGGGGTCCGTTACCGACATATTGATCACTTCCTGCTCCAGGCGATTCTTCTCCAGAGCTCCCGAGATCAGGTTGGCAATGACGGTGAGCAGGTCAGCCTGATCATTGCGCCATTGACGCAGGCTCACTGAATCCACACCAAAGAACCCGGCGACCCGCTGATTGATGCGTACAGGCACGCAGAACATCGAGCGCACCTGCTGGCTCTGGAACAGCTCCCGTTCCGTGGCTGCCTCATCGGGCAGTTCATCAACATCATTGATAAACAGCACCTGATCGTATTCCACCAACTGTTGGATCTGTTGCCACCACCAGCCATGGTTTTCAATGTCGACCTCCTGCATGCCGTCGATCAGGGGCGGGATACCGGGGCGGCACCATTCGTGGGTGTTGCTCATGGTGCGGCGGTCGTCTGAGAACTGAAACAGGTAACTCCGGTCAACCTCAAAAAATTCACCGATCTCGCGGAGCAGGTACTCGATCTGGGGATCTATGTTGCCGAATCCGAAATCCACGAAGGATGATGAAAGCCTGAGAATAAGCCGCTGGAAGCGGTTCTGATAGCTCTCCTCCTCCTGAGCGAGCTTCCGTCGGGTGATATCCCGCGCTATTCCCAGGTAGGTGATCTCACCGGTCAGCTCATCGTGGATGGGGGCGGCATTGGAGGTGTGCCAACGGATTTGCCCATCTTTGTGATGGACCCGGTACTCGACACCAGCTCGTTTTGTGCCTTCTTTAATGACCTCGTTCAGGAATTTGCGGCATTTCGGCCGGTCGTCCGGATGTACGAACGGCTCAAATGATTGTCCCTGGACCTCATGTTGATCGTGCCCCAGAAGCGTGGTCCAGTTCGGCGATACGTAGGTGAAAATGCCCTGGGCGTTCAGCGTGTAGATAATGTCATTGGCGTTCTCAACGATCAGCCGGAACTGACGTTCCTTTGCCCGCAACGCCTGTTCAAGTTGTTTCTGTTCGCGAATCTCATTGAAATAGCCATACCAGATAATGCTCCCGTCCTCCTGCGTTGCCGGCATGGATTGCGCCTCCATCCACCAGTATCCACCGTCAGCGACCTGTATGCGGAGCTGGAAGCGCCAGGGTGTGAGCGTCCGTGCCGATTGCTCGATACTGGCCAGGAAGGAGTGCCTGTCGTCTGAATGGGCTCGTTCCAGCAAGGGTATGGCATCATCAGCCAGGTCCTTCGGTTCCAGTCCCAGCCACTCTTTGACGCGATCGCTGATGTACGGAAAGGAATACTGTTTGCCATCAGCCGAACGTCGGAAGCTGTAGATCACACCGGGGACGTTGTCCGTCACCTGCTGGAGAAAGAGCAGGTTGTCGCGGAGCTGTTCGTGGGCTTTGCGCAATTCTCTTGAGCGTTGCATTACCTGGCGCCGGAGCCAGACCCGTTGCCGATACAGGAAGAAGCTGATCAGTGCCAGGGCCGCAAGCAGGGACAACCCTGTTATGAGCGTAATCCAGCGAATGGGCACCACTTCCACTGTTTCGCTGCTCAACCAGCGCTGAGAGAGCTGCCGGAGTGTTTCGTCGTCGATGCTGGCCAGTGCCTGATTCAGGGAATTCAGAAAAGCATCGTCGCCCCTCTGAACGCCAGCCTTAAGGGGTTGGCTGTAGAGTACTTCCAGGGGCCTGAAATCGGTTGGCTCGGCGTGTCGGTCAAGCAGAAACATGCCCACGGGGTAGTCTGCCACGAAGGCGACAATCTCGCCGCGGGTCGCGGCCCGGACCATCGCCTCGTTGTTTGGGAAGATCCTCAGCTTCAGGTCCGCTTTTTCCTGCCGCATAAAGGTCTTCTCGTAGCTACCCGCCACGACACCGACCTCTGTCTCACCCAATGACGCCATGTCGGGGACCAGTAGATCGGAGACAATAAAGCTGGTGGTGGTCAGCGGCATCAGTTCTTCGCTGAACTGAAGAAATTCCTCCCGCTCGGTCGAAACAAACAGGCCACCATGCACGTGCGCCTCGCCTCTGCGAACCAGCTCTATGGATTCACCCCAGTCCACCAGCCGAAACGCCACCGGTCGGTCCAGCTCCTTGCCGATAAGCTCCCAGAGGTCAATCAACAACCCCCTGGGGTTGTTGTTGCTATCAAGAAACGAAAAGGGTGGCCAGGCATGGTCCTGCGCGACAATCAATGGCGGCGCCTCTTGATTC
>SLIH01000476.1 GCA_007135745.1 Halomonas sp.
CCATCCTCATGGAAACCGTTGAACCAGTATGCGCCACAGTAGTGGGTACGGTTGCGGCCACCGATCTGATCATAACGCCCCTGCGCTTCCACCCCGGCCAGCGTGAAAGCCGGGTGCGAATAGGAAAAGCGCTTGATGATTCGAGCCGGGTCGATCGCCTCGCTGCGGTTCAGCGTGACACAGAATGTTTCCGGCGCATCATGGAAATTCTGCAGAATATTCATGTTGTAGGTGACCGAAACAGCCTGTTCCGCGTGCTCTGGAAGGTGGTAATTCCAGGCCGCCCAGGCGCGTCTGCTGCGGGGCAGAACGCTGCTGTCGGTATGCAATACCACGTCGTTCGCCTGATAGGGCAGCGCCCCGAGAATCTCGCGCTCTTCGGAGCTGGGGTCGGCCAGCAGTGAGAGCGCCTGGTCGCTGTGGCAGGCAAGGACCACCTGATCAAAGCGTTCGTTTCCCCGTGCCGAGGTCAGTGTTACGCCTTCGGCATCGCGGGTTATGGAGCGGATGGGGGTATTGAGATGGACGCGGTCACCCAGGGGAGCCAGCAGCTTTTCAACATAGGCTGCAGAGCCACCGGTGATGACCCGCCAGGTGGGACGGTCATCGACAGAAAGCATCCCGTGATTGTTGAAAAAGCTCAGGAAAAACCGCACCGGAAAGCGCTCCGTCAGGGCCTCGGAGGCCGACCAGATCGCGGCCCCCATGGGCACAATGTAGTGATCACGAAAATAGGCCGAGAACCCGTGTTCGGAAAGAAAATCAGCCAGCGTCTGTTCCCGCGGCACCGCGTCGTTGGCGAGCAGGGAGCGGGCCAGACGATTGAATCTGAGTATTTCCCGGACCATGTTCAGAAAACGGGGATTGACCAGATTACGGCGCTGGGCGAAGAGGGTATTAAGGCTGGTGCCATTGTATTCCAGCCCGTTGGCCGGGTTCTGGACGCTGAAACTCATGCTGCTGGTTTCGGACTCGACCCCCAGTTCGTCCATCAACCGGATAAACTCCGGATACGTCCAGTCGTTGAAGACAATGAAGCCGGTGTTTATCGGCCAGGTGCACCCGTTCAGTTCAACCTGCTCGGTGTTGGTGTGTCCTCCTGCATAATCCGCCGCTTCATAGAGGTGAACTTCATAGCGACGGCTCAGGAGCCAGGCAGAGGTGAGCCCAGCGATGCCGGAGCCGACAACGGCGATTCTTGATTTGTTGTTCATCGAGTCCTACTTGTTACCAGAGCTGGCTTGATTACGGGAAATGGCTGCGGCCATGCGGTCGATCAGGGACTCTGGCAGCAGTCGCAGCAGTTTAAGAGAAAGCGTAAAACGCTTCGGGAAGTGGATCTGACGGCGGCCCCGAACAAGGGACCGAATCATTATTTCCGCCGCAGCCCCGGAGGTTATCAGGAAGGGCATCTCAAAATCGTTCTGATCGGTGAGGGGCGTTTTGACGAAGCCGGGTTCAATCAGGGAAACGGCAATCCCTTCACTGGCAAGATCCGCTCTCAGTGATCGGGCGAAATAAGTCAGCGCCGCCTTGGAGGCGCCGTAGGCTTCGGCCCGCGTAAAGGGAAACCACCAGGCGGAGGAGCTGACGTAGGCCAGGATGGGGCGGCGCCCCTGTCGAACGGTCTCCCTTAATACCGGTAACACCGCCTGGGTTGCGCGTGCGGCACCAACCACGTTGATGTCCATGACGCGCGCAACCATTTCGGCGTCAAATTCGCGCACATCCATGTATTCACAGGTCCCGGCGTTGAGGATGGCCCAGTCAATCGGCCCCATTTGCGCAAGGGATTGCGCCATACGCGAGACGTCGCCCGGATCCGTCAGGTCCCCTGCAAGCGCGGTAACATGCTCCGGGAAGCGACTCGTCAGTTGCTCCAGAACCTCATGGTTACGGCCCGTGGCAACAACCTGCACACCCTGTCGGGCAAGCTGCTCCAGTACGGCGAGCCCAATGCCGGAGGTTGCACCGGTCAGCCATACGCGTTCGGGAAGATGTCTGTTCATGCGGCGTGTCTCCTCAGCCATCTCACCGCGGCACCGAGCACCGGCACATTTTCGTAAAGCAGCTGACCGGCATCGTAGTAATCGCGGTGATAGGCGATCAGTCCATCTCTAATTCGCAGCACGGAAACGCCCTCGACTTCCACCGTACGCCCGCTGGCAAGGCGGCGGTGACGAAGCATCATCGTCCACGGCTGTGTGATCGCGCCTTCATCCATGACCGGGTCTGCGTAGCGGAATCGACAGCTGATAACGTTGCGGTAGCTGTCTGTGAGGTATTCGCTCAGCTTGCCCAGTCCCTGCACTGAAGTCAGGGGATCGGAAAAGACCACCTCCGGATGATAGACAGCCTCCAGTGCCGGAATATGGTTCGCGCCCATGGCATCGTAAAGATCGCAGAAGCGCTGTAAAAGCAGGTCGTTAGCGGGCATTTCTCGACTCCTTCAACGCGCGGTCGCGTTCCAGGGTCTCTTTCCTGATGCTCGATGGCACAGGCTTGAGATCATGAATAATTCCCGCCTTCTCCATGAGCCAGAGCAGATAGTAGGTGATGTCCACCTCCCACCAACGAAACCCCTGGCGCGCGGACGTGGGCCATCGATGATGGTTGTTGTGCCAGCCTTCACCAAGGGTGATCAGCGCGAGCCAGAAATTGTTCCGGCTGTCGTCGGTGGTTTCGAATCGGCGTTTGCCCCAGACATGAGCCAGGGAATTGATGGAGACGGTGCCGTGAAAGACGGCCACGGTGGAGATGAAAAAGCCCCAGATCACAAGCTGTGCACCATTGGTCCCGAGTTCGGGGCGTGTGGCTGCAAGCCACTCTCCAAGGCCATAGATCAGGCCAAGGCAGAGAAGCGGAACCAGTGCATCATAGCGATTCAGGAATCGCAGTTCCGGGTAGCGAGCCCAGTCCCGCACGCGGTTGTAGTCGGTTCGGAAGCCAGCATCACAGGTGAACCATCCCACATGGGACCACCAGAAACCTTGCTCCTGAGGAGAATGAAGGTCTGCGGGAGAATCCGAGTGCTGGTGATGGTGGCGGTGGTGGGCGGCCCACCAAAGCGGCCCGCGCTGGGCCGCGGACGCCCCCAGCACGGCAAAAATGAATTGCCAGAAACGGTTCGTTTTAAAGGTCTTATGGGAAAAATAGCGGTGGTAGAAGCCCGTGATGGCAAACATTCTCAACAGGAAGAAGCCCAGCGCGAACCAGGCAGCAAAGGCACTTACGCCAACCCAGAGGACGCCGAAGCAGCCAATGTGAAGCGCGATGAAGGGTAACACCCGGGGCCAGTTAAAAGCGGTGCTGTTGGCATCAAGTTGCTCGGGTTTTGCTTCGGAGTCGAACCACCTGAGGATGTTATAGACTAGATTCTTTGACATGATTGTTGAAACCATTAGCGTGTTGAATAACCAGACACAGGATGCCCTTTTATGGGACCAACACATATACGCTCACTGGCCGTGATTGGTTCAGGGATTGCTGGTTTAACCATTGCAAGAGAAACCACGGGCCAGGGAATTCAATGTACGGTGTTCGAGAAGAGTCGGGGGCCGGGCGGTAGACTTTCCAGCAAGCGGGCAGAAGGGGGCGTGACCCTCGACATGGGCGCCCAGTATTTCACGGTTTATGACCCCCGATTCAGCCAGTTTCTGAAGGACCATCACGGCTGGAACGTCCTCCAGCAGTGGGATGGAACCCTGATGTATGAAACCGGCACCGGGCGCCTGCAGACCTTTCTTCCAGCCAAACGCTGGGTAGGCGTTCCCAGGATGTCCGCGCTTACCCGTCAGCTGGCCACGGGACTCGACCTGCACACTGCCACCCCCATCGAGCAGGTGACCCGCTCTGAAGAAGGGTGGTGGCTGCACAGCCCCAATCAGAAATTTGGCCCATTCGATGCGGTTGTATCCACAGCGCCTCCGGCACAAACGGCCGGGCTGATCCCCTGGGAACAGAATATGACGCGGCGCCTGGGTGCGTTTGCCATGACCCCGTGCTGGGCAGTGGCGCTTGGATTCGCCGAAGCCACCGGGCTGGACTACGATGGCATCAAAACCCGCCACGAAGTGATTGACTGGGCCGCCTGCAACAGCGACAAGCCTGACCGTTCGGCGGGGCATATGGCGCAGTGGTGGGTGGTGCATGCAACCCCGGAGTGGTCACGGCAACACCAGGACGACTCCCCGGACGAAGTCATTCAGGCCGTGGGCGACGCCTTCTGCCAACGCCTGGGTGTGGCCGTGAAACCCCAAACCGCAATGGCCCATCGCTGGCTTTACGCCCGTTCGGAGAGCCCGGAACGCCCAGGCTTTCTCTGCAACGACGACGAGACCTTTGCCGCCGTGGGGGACTGGTTAACGGGCGGACGAGTGGAAGGTGCCTGGCGTAGCGCCAGACAGCTTCTGGATCACTGGCAACTCTAAG
>SLIH01000363.1 GCA_007135745.1 Halomonas sp.
ATGATGGTACCGCCGGGGGTCTCGTAACAGCCACGGGATTTCATGCCGACGTAACGGTTCTCGACAATGTCGATCCGGCCAATGCCGTTTTCGCCCGCCACCCGGTTCAGGTGGGAGAGCACGTCGTGAGGTTTCATTTCCTGACCATCGATCGCGACGATGTCACCGCCACGGAAGGTTACGGTCAGCTCGGTGGGCGTCTCCGGCGCCTGTTCCGGAGAAACACTCCAGCGCCACATGTCTTCTTCTGCTTCGGCCCAGGGATCTTCCAGTACTTCCCCTTCATAGGAAATGTGCAACAGGTTGGCATCCATGGAGTACGGGGATTTGCCCTTCTGCTTCTCGACCTTGATGCCGTGCTTGTCGCAGTAGTCCATGAGCTTCTGGCGGGAATTGAGATCCCACTCACGCCAGGGAGCGATGACCTTGATGCCGGGCTTGAGCGCGTAGGCTCCGAGTTCGAAGCGGACCTGGTCGTTGCCCTTACCGGTGGCGCCGTGGGAGATGGCGTCCGCGCCGGTCTCATCGGCGATCTCGACCAGACGTTTGGCGATCAGTGGCCGCGCAATGGAGGTGCCCAGCAGATACTCGCCTTCATAGATGGCATTGGCACGGAACATCGGGAACACATAGTCCCGCACGAACTCCTCGCGCAGGTCCTCGATGTAGATTTCCTTGACGCCCAGGGACTGGGCTTTTTCCCGTGCCGGCTCCACTTCTTCGCCCTGACCGATGTCGGCCGTGAAGGTGACCACCTCGCACTGGTAGGTTTCCTGAAGCCACTTGACGATGACTGAAGTGTCCAGCCCGCCCGAATAGGCCAGCACCACCTTGTTGATTTCTGACATGGATTGCTCCGCCCGATTTGCCTGTTTTGAGGAGGCGTATTGTACGGCAGGAGCATGGCTCGGGCCAATTCCAGCGAGTGGGGACCGTTATTCAACGATCACGATGTCATCCCGAAGAGCCGTGGGCGCGATCTCGTCGCCACCGCTGCGATCAAGCCGAATGGTGGCCCGCCGGTGTCGCTGGCCCGGCATACTGTAGCCTTCCACCGGGAAACGATCCGCGTGATAGCGCGTCACAATCATTTCGTCGGGCACTCCCTGGGCTTTCAGGTACTCGGCTACCACAGTCGCCCGATCTCTGGACAGCTCGCGGTTATACAGTCGAGTGCCGATGTTGTCGGTATGGCCGTCCACAAAGACCTGCTCGATACGCTGGTCTGCATTGATGTAGAGCGCGACCAGGTCGAGTGCTTCACGGGCGCTGTCGCTCAGCTCACGCTCGTCAAGGTCGAACAGCACCACGGTGCGGCGCACCTGGTCAAAATTGACCGGAAGCAGCTCGGACTGGCAGTCCTGAAACTCAATGTACTGATCCACAAAGTTGACGTGACTGAGACGAACGCGGACGGGATCATCGGAATAGCGGGCACGGCGGGTAAAAGTCGGCGCCATGCCATCGCGAAGACTGGCCATCATCCGCGCGCTCTGGGCGGTATCCAGCTCGATGGGCCGATCATGGGTATCCTCGACCGGCACATAGCCAAGATCGTTGACGGATTGACCACCCCCCCATTGCGGACGTTCAAGTACAAGCGCTGCTTTACCGGGGCGCATGGGATTTCGTCGGGGACTGAGGAAAAACTCGAGCTCCTCGCCGGCCCGATGGTAGAACACCGCCCGTCCGTAACCGGGCACCGGGTGAACCAGACTGCATTCAAAAATGGACGCCGAGAGTTGCCAACGGCTGTTCTCGATACCCGCGGCGAAGGTTACTGCAGTCGCCGGGGTGGCTGCCAGAGCAACGAGAAGAACCATCAGACTGACGACTGGAGTTAGTAGAGCCTTTTTCATTGCACTATTTCGCTCATCAATGATTTTCTCGGCCACAAGCCGACTCCGGGATTACCCGCCTGCCCTCCTGGAGTCGGCCCCACAGATTCACTTCCGGTATTTCTCCGGTGCTTCACTGGGTATCGGCAAGAGCCCCAGGAACTTTAACTCTGATATACTGGCGCCCCTCAATTCCGCTGGCTGCGGCTAACCGCTTCGTTACGAGGACTCCATGAGCGAAACCATCACCCTGACACGTCCGGATGACTGGCACCTGCACCTGCGCGACGGCGCCATTCTCAGGCAGGTGGTACCGGCAAGCGCCGAGCGCTTCGGGCGGGCCATCGTCATGCCCAACCTGACACCACCGGTGACCACCGCCGAGCAGGCGCTGAGCTATCGGGAGCGAATTCTTGAAGCCCGCCCCACAGGCAGCGATTTCACGCCCCTGATGACTCTCTATCTGACCGACAATACGTCTGCTGAGATGGTCCACGAGGCCGCACGGGCCGGGGTGACCGCCTGCAAACTCTACCCGGCGGGCGCCACGACCAATTCGGATTCCGGTGTGACGGATATACGCAAGGTGGAACCGGCCCTGGACGCCATGGCCGAATGCGGGCTCCCCCTGCTGGTTCATGGCGAGGTGACCAAGGCGGAAATCGACATCTTTGATCGGGAAAAGGCCTTTCTGGACACCGTTCTGGACCCGATCCGCAACCGACTGCCGGAATTGAAGATCGTCCTGGAGCACATCACCACGGAGGACGCGGTTCAGTTTGTTCTGTCCCATGACCGCAATCAGGGAGCAACGATCACACCCCAGCATCTGCTGTTTAACCGCAACCACATGCTGGTGGGCGGTATCCGGCCGCATTTCTACTGCCTGCCTATCCTCAAGCGTCGCAGTCACCAGGAGGCCCTGCAGGAAGCGGCGATCAGCGGTGATCCCCGATTCTTCCTGGGTACCGATTCGGCGCCACATACCCGGGATAACAAGGAAAGCAGCTGTGGCTGTGCCGGGTGCTATTCCGCGGCAGCGGCTATTGAGCTGTACGCCCAGTTCTTCGACAATGCCGGCGCGCTGAATCGGCTTGAGGATTTCGCCTCCCACTTTGGCGCCGATTTCTATGGCCTGCCCCGCAATCAGGACAGAATCACGCTGGTGCGTGACCCCTGGCAGGTACCGGATGCTCTTTACCCTGGCGACAACCCCATCGTGCCGCTCGGCGCGGGCACCACACTGAACTGGCGACTGGAAAAATCGTGAGCGAAGAAACCGAAAAGACCCTGATGCAACAGCGCTTTCGCGGCTTCCTTCCGGTGGTTGTGGACGTGGAAACCGGTGGCTTCAACGCCGAGACGGACGCCCTGCTGGAAGTGGCGGCTGTCCTTCTGGAGATGGACGAGGAAGGCTGGATTCACCCGGCCGAAACCGTTCAATACAACGTTGCCCCCTATGAAGGCGCCAACCTGGAGCGCTCGGCACTGGAATTCACGGGCATCGATCCGTGGAACCCACTCCGAAACGCCCTCCCCGAGCGCGAAGCATTGACCGAGCTTTTCCGGCCTATCCGCCAGGCTGTGAAGCGCAATCAGTGCAAGCGGGCAGTATTGGTGGGGCACAACGCCACCTTTGATCATGGCTTCATAAAAAAGGCGGCCGAACGCAACGACATCAAACGAAACCCCTTCCATCCTTTCTCGACCTTCGACACAGCCGCCCTCTCCGGCCTGGCCCTGGGGCATACCGTGCTTGCTGAGGCCTGCAAGCTGGCGGAAATTGAGTTCAGTAACAAGGAAGCCCATTCCGCCGCCTATGACGCGGAGAAAACAGCGGAGCTGTTCTGCCATATCGTCAATCGGTGGAAAGCGCTTGGGGGTTGGCCGTTGCGGAAGGACGAGGGCAGCGACGCTACCTGAGAACGCCACAGTGCAGAATGTCAGGCTCTCAAAACTCGTAGGGTGCCGGTGAGCAAAGCGAACCGCACCATAACACCCTGAGAAACCGCCGGTGCGGTTCATTCCATTCACCGCACCCTACAAAACTGAGCCCAAGAGCCTGTTTACGGGCGATTCAAAAAGAAAATTCCTGGCGGGGATTACGCCAGGAACTTGATCATTACGCCCGCCGCAACAGCCGAGCCGATAACACCCGCCACGTTCGGGCCCATGGCGTGCATCAGCAGGAAGTTCTGGCTGTTGGCTTCAAGGCCAACACGGTTGGATACCCGAGCCGCCATCGGCACAGCAGAGACCCCTGCGGAACCAATGAGCGGGTTGATCTGCTCCTTGGTCATCAGGTTCATCAGCTTCGCCATAAGCACACCCGTCATGGTCCCAACGGCAAAGGCAACCAGCCCCAGAGCAAGAATGCCCAGAACCTGAATAGTCAGGAAATTCGCTGCCGCCATCTGCGAGCCGACTGCCAGGCCCAATACGATTGTGACGATGTTAATCAGTGAGTTCTGAACCGTATCGCTGAGGCGATCAACCACCCCACACTCCTTCATGAGGTTACCGAAACAGAACATACCCAGAAGAGGCGCGGCATCCGGCAGGAAGAAGCCGGCCAGCACAAGGATGGTGAGCG
>SLIH01000094.1 GCA_007135745.1 Halomonas sp.
CTCATCGGGCAGAACCTGCTTGCCGATGCCCGCGCCGTCGCCCGGAATGTACTGGATGACGCCGCTCGGGAAGCCGGCCTCGAGCATCAATTCCACTGCCCGACAGGCCACCAGACTGGTCTGTTCCGCGGGTTTGGCCAGAACACAGTTGCCTGCGCCAAGTGCCGCCATAATCTGCCCCGAGAATATGGCCAGCGGGAAATTCCAAGGGCTGATACACAGGAATACCCCCCGACCCTCAAGATAATACTCGTTCGATTCCCCGGTGGGTCCAGGCAGCAGCTCTGCATCAGCAAAATGCTTTCTTGCCTGCAGCGCGTAATAGCGGCAGAAATCCACGGCTTCCCGGACCTCGGCGATGCCATCCAGCAGGCTCTTGCCTGCTTCGCGACTGCACAGGGCAATCAGCTCATGTTCATTGGCCTCGAGCAGATCACCATAGCGCTCCAGGCAACGGGCCCGCTCCTCTGCCGGTGTCTGATTCCAGCTTTCAAAGGATTGGTGGGCGGTGGCCAGGGCATCTTCGATCAGATCGGCTCGGCTCCAGGAGACCTTCCCGACCACCTGGTCACGCTTGTACGGGCTCTGTATGTCCGTTGTGGTACTCGAGTCGCGGGCCTGGCCATCAACGATGGGCCGAGCCTGCCACTGATGGCCCTGCCATTTTTCCAGCGCCTTGAGAAAAGGTCGAAGGTGACAGAGCACATTGAGGTTATGGCCACGGGAATTGCGTCGATGCTCCCCGTAGATATCCGGTGGCAGCGGAATGCGGGGATCCGGGTACTGACTGTAGGACTGCAAGGCATCAGCCGGGTGGCCGATCAGTTTCTCAATCGGCGTGTCCGCATCCACCAGACGGTGAACAAAGGAGGAGTTGGCGCCGTTTTCCAGCAATCGACGTACAAGGTAGGGCAAAAGATCCTTGTGCGCACCCACGGGTGCATAGATCCTTACCGGGACGTCCGGCACCTTTTCCATGACGGCCGCGTACAGGGCGTCGCCCATCCCATGTAGACGCTGGAATTCAAATTCCGCTTTCAGTCGATGCCCCATGTCCAGGATGGAGGCGACCGTATGGGCATTGTGACTGGCAAACTGTGGGAAAATATGGCCCTGGGCATGCTCACTCAGCAGGTAACGGGCACAGGCCAGATAGGCGACGTCCGTCCCTTCCTTGCGCGTGTAGACCGGATAGCCTTCCACCCCGAGCACCTGGGCATGCTTGATTTCGGTATCCCAGTAAGCGCCCTTGACCAACCGCACAGGAATGCGGTCTCCCTGTTTACGTGCAAGCGCCGCAATCCAGCACAGCACGGGCAATGCCGGCTTGGAATATGCCTGCACCGCCAACCCAAGCTCGCCCCACCCTTTGGCCTCCTGGGACTGATACACCGCGCCAAAGACTTCCAGTGACAACTCCAGGCGATCCATTTCTTCGGCATCAACCGTCAGCGGCACCCCATGCCCCCTGGCGTGAACCACAAGCCGCTTGAGGCGCTGAACAAGTTCTTCCCTTACCCGATCCTCCTGGCTGCGCTCATACCTCGGGTGCAGGGCCGACAGCTTAATGGAAACAGAGGGGACCGGTTGCTGGCCGCGCGGGTAAGTATCCCCGCCGACGGCCTCAATGGCCGTCCAGTAATCATCGAAATAGCGCACCGAATCCTGTTCGGTGAGCGCTGCTTCGCCGAGCATGTCGAAAGAATAGGTATAGCCCTGATCGCGGGACTCACGACCATTGGAGAGCGCCTCGCTGATGGTGCGCCCCAGAACGAACTGCCGGCCCATGATGGCCATGGCCTGATACATTGCCTTTCGAATAACCGGTTCACCACAACGGTTCACGAGCCGCTGCCAGACAGTCCGGGGTTCCGCTTCCAGGCCCGGATCCATTTTCACAACTTTTCCGGTGAGCAGCATGCCCCAGGTGGACGCATTGACGAATACGGATTCGCTGCGTCCGACATGGCGGCGCCAGTCAGCATCACCCATTTTGTCGCGAATAAGAAGGTCCGCCGTGTGCGCGTCCGGGATCCGTATCAGCGCCTCGGCAAGGCACATAAGCAACACGCCTTCCTCGGTATCAAGGCTGTATTCCTGCAGAAGCGCATCAACCATGTGTACGGAATCGTCCTGTTCGCGGACGCTCCGGATAAGGCCCATTGCGCGCTCCTCGATGGAGCGTCGCTGATCGTCTGTCGGCGAGGCCAGTGACAGCAGTGAATCAAGATAGGCGGCCTCGTCCACGTAATGGTTATTAACTATGCCTTCCCATAACTGCTCCATGTCATCTCGAGGGAAGGACGCATCCAGAACCCGGTTTGCTTCAAACATACCCGACCTCCATTGGTCTGGTTTCGATGCAACGTTGCGACTCAACCACTCTTGGATTGGCCTGGCTCATTGTCTTTTTTTTAATCTAGTGCCTGACAAAGGAGCGAGTCTTGCAATTTTATGGCCTTTTATTGCGAAAACTGCTCATATTCGTGCATCAGGCATCAATTTCACGCTGTTCCATCCTCCTTGTCTCGGGACTGAACCTGGTCCCGCCAGCGCGCTGGGGTCTGTCCGCGACGTTGGCGAAAGGCATTGGTGAAGGCGCTCTGGCTGCAGAAACCCACACGCTGACTGATCTCGTCTATGGAAAGCATTCCTTCACGCAAAAGTGATTCCGCCCGGCCAAGGCGGCGTCGAATGAGAAACTGCCGGGGTGATACCCCTGTCTCGCGACGGAACCGTCGCTGAAAATGGCTGGTACTCATACACATCTCCCTTGCCATATCAGCGATTTTTATTGGGCGATGCATATTGAGATCAATAAAGCGCTCCACACGTTCCACACGAAAGCGGCCATAACGCGGGGCCACGGTCTGCTCGTCCAGATTCGCCACGGTAAGCTGGGCAATGGCAGCGCCAAGGTGGTAGGAAAGGACTTCATTCGCTTGAGGAATATTTTCCATCTGATCGCGATAATGCCAGAGCAGATCCCGAACCGGTTTGTTCAGCGTGATAACTCGCGGTTTTTCGAACAGACGGGCAAAAGCCGGTTGGCCAGGATGGTCCTGATCGGTGAGCTCGGGCGAATCCCGATCCAGATCGATAACCCAGACCTGGTTGCTGGGATCCCCCTGGAAATCGTGAAGGGACTGTGTTGGAACGACTGCAACGCAACCGGATTCCAGCCGGGTTTCCAGGCCATCAATGGACAGGTTGCTCTCACCGGTAAGACCAATCACCAGTTGGTGATGGGCGTGTCGATGACATTGCGCCTTTTCCGGCAGATGAACCAGCCTTGCCCTGAGCATTCGATGCGCTCCCGGCCATTGGGCTACTGCGGTGGTAGCCCGTGCGTTCGATATCTGAACATTAAAGCAGAGGAAGGTCGGTATTGCACCGTTTATTGGAGGGCGCGATCAACGCAACCGCCGGCATTCAACTGTTGATCAGACTGGCCAATTCAACTTCCAGCGCTTCTTTCACCTGCTCCAGGGGCGCACTGGCGTCAATTCGTCGATAATGATCGGGCTGGGCGGTGGCCCGTGCCTCATAGACATTACGGACACGCTCAAAGAACCGATGCCGTTCATTCTCAAATCGATCCGGCGCACCCTTGCGCTCAGCGATCCGCTTCATGCCCAGATTGACGGGGGCATCCAGCCAGATGATCCGATCCGGCCGCAGCGTTCCCTGAACAATATTCTCCAGTTGGCTGATGGTGTCCATATCCAGTTCACGACCACCACCCTGATAGGCGAATGTGGCGTCGGTGAATCGATCACACAGCACCCAGGTGCCCTGCCGCAGATGCGGCACAATAAAGCTGTGAAGGTGCTGAGCCCGGGCAGCGAAAATCAGCAGCAGTTCGGTCAGATCATGGACCTTTTCCTCCCGGGGGCGCAGGAGCAGTTCCCGGATTTCCTCTGCCATGGGGGTGCCGCCAGGCTCGCGTGTAACCACATGGGGAATTCCATTCTGTTTGAGAAACGCTGAGGCGAATTCCAGATTGGTGGACTTGCCCACGCCCTCAATGCCCTCAAGGGTGATAAAACGGGCCGGCTTGCTCTCACTCATTGTCAGGACTCGGTTGTTCTTCGACCGGGGGAAAGGAACGGTAATCCTCGCGCCTCTGAAGCTGATAGCGGCGCACGGCCTGATTGTGCTCATCCAGGGTGCGGGAAAAATGATGGGTGCCATCCCCGCGCGCAACGAAAAACAGTGCATCACCGTCCGCGGGGTTCACGGCGGCGTGGATGGCGCCCCTTCCCGGCATGGCGATGGGTGTGGGAGGCAACCCATCAATACGGTAAGTGTTGTAGGGCGTCTCCTCACGGAGGTCGGATCGGGTTATGCGCCCTTCGTATCGATCGCCCATGCCGTAGATAACCGTGGGATCGGTCTGCAGGCGCATGCCCTTCTCCAGCC
>SLIH01000466.1 GCA_007135745.1 Halomonas sp.
CAGATCTGATAAGTACTGACACAGGCGATAAGATATTAGAATGCGCCTGTCTCGAATCCCTACGCCGGTATGACCCGGATCAGGTCTGCGGGTTCTGCATTCGCAATCTCAGCCGGCTGACTGCACCGGCACCCCGTCAAGACAGGTCGGCGGAATATTCCGCCAACTGCCAGGAAGTCTAGAGATCAGCGCGATTATTGTCCATAATGATGACCGCCGGTCACGCCCAACAAACAGTAAAAAGGAATCAGCATGAAAACGCGTTTTGCTCCCTGTCTACTGACGGCATTCATGGCCCTGTCGCTGCCTGCCGGCGCAGAGAGCCTGGTTACGGTGTATGAACAGGCACTGGCCTACGATTCCGGGCTCGCAGCATCACGCGCCGCGCGGGATTCGAGCCGGGAGGCGATTAATGAGAGCCGGGCCAATCTGCTGCCGCAGCTGAATGCTTTCGCTGAATCCAACTACACCGAACGCAGCACAGATGATGACAGCATCACCACGCATCGCTACGGCCTGCGCCTGGATCAACCTCTGTTCCGGGCCAACGCCTGGTTCGGCTTCAAGGCCGCACAGGAGCAGAGCAAGAGGGCGGAAGCGGAACTTTCCGCGGCACAGCAGGATCTGATTCTTGAGGTAGCCGAACAGTACTTTAATGTGCTCAGGGCACAGGATGAACTGGATACCGCCCGAGCCCAGGAAACAGCCCTGCGCCGGCAATGGGAACAGGCAAAGGAACGCTACGAAGTGGGGCTGATCGCCACCACAGAGGTTGAGGAAGCGCGCGCCGGTTACGACGCCAGCCAATCCCAGCGGATTGCAGCTGAAAGTCAGCTGGATATTGAACGCGAAGGACTGGCACGACTGAGCGGCCAGTATTACGAGGATCTCCACAAATTGCGGGTGGACTTCCCGGTGGTAATCCCCGAACCGGCCGACCCTCAGCAATGGACGGAAACTGCGCTGATGCAGAACTGGTCCATTCAGGCGGCACGGCTGGGACTGGATGCCATTGAGGAAGAACTCAAGGCGAGCCGCTCAGGCCATCTGCCCACTCTGGACCTTTCAGCCAGTGTTACCCGCCAGCATCAGGACGGCCCGGACCCCTTCTCCCCCGACGCTGGGCAGCAAGCGGCCTTTGATACCGATGACCGACGCACGGATAGCTCCATCGGCCTGTCCCTCAACGTTCCGCTCTACCAGGGAGGAGGAACCCGAGCTCAGGTTCGACGCGTTACTTCGGAGGTTGAACGGGCAGAACGGGAGCTGGAAACAGTGCGTCGCAACGTCCGACTGCAGACCCGCTCATTGTTCCGCCAGGTCAACACCAACCGCGAGACTCTGAAAGCCCAGCAGCAGACCATTGTCTCCCGCCGCAGCGCCCTGGATGCCACCCGCGCCGGCTATGATGTGGGAACAAGGAACATTGTCGAGGTGCTGGACGCGGAACAGAATTACTTTGTGGCGCTGCGCGACTTCGCCAACGCGCGCTATGATTACGTGCTCAACACCCTGCGCCTGAGACAGGCCGCAGGAACCCTGAGCCCACAGGATCTGTTTGACCTTGACCGCTGGTTGAGTGCAACGGCGCCCGGTATCGAAAGGCTGGCCCGCCAGATCACCGAGCAGGTCAATGACGATGGTGACAACGGCGCCCCGGTGGTTCCCACACCCTGATGCCGGCGTCCGGTATCTGCCTGTTCGCTCAGGGGCTGATGACCTGAGCGATTCCTTTCGCAAGCCGGTCAACCGCTCCCCTGTTGGCCGCAATCACGGCCCGGGCGTTCTCTCCCCGGGCACTGCATTCATCCGGGTCCGAGAACAGCCGACTGATCTCTGCCGCCAACTCGGCGGCATCCTGGACAAAGGATAATCCACCCTGGCGTTCCAGCCGCTCGCAGACGCTGGAAAAGTTGAAGACTTGTGGCCCCATGACTACCGGCAGAGACCAGGCCGCAGGTTCCAGTGGATTATGGCCACCCCGTTCGATCAATGATCCGCCAACAAAGGCCACATCGGAACTGCCGAAGAGCATCAGCAGTTCACCCATGGTATCGGCGAGATACACGGAACAGCCCCGGGCACTCTCCCCCCGGGAACGACGGGCATGCTTCAGCCCCGCTTCCGTAATCAGCCTTGCCACAGACTGAAAACGCTCCAGATGTCGCGGCACCACAATCAGCAACGCCTCGGGGTGCTCCTGCAGGACTTTCCTGTGCGCACGCAGTACCGCCTCTTCTTCGCCTTCATGGGTACTGGCCGCAATCCAGACCGGACGATCCCGACCCAGCTTCTCGCGCAGTCGAGCAGCGGATTCACGGGTTTCCCTTCCAATGGCCACATCGTATTTGATGCTGCCGGTGATCGAGAGTCGCTCCGGATCCACACCGAGAGCACGGAACCTGTCCGCATCAGGCGATGCCTGGGCGGCAATCCAGGTCAGTTGACGGAAGACCGGTCGTACCAGTGGAAGAACCCGCCTGTACCCTCGGCTGGAACGAGCCGAAAGCCGAGCGTTGGCCAACACCACGGGGACACGGCGCCGATCGCAGGCGTTGACAAGATTCGGCCAGACTTCAGTCTCCATGATGACCAGCAGCGCCGGTTGGATCTGACCCATGAAGCGGTTGACCATGTGGGGAAGGTCATAGGGGATATAGGCGTGGCGGACCTGGTCGCCAAACGCAGCGCGCACGCGCTCCGCGCCGGTGGGCGTCATGGTGGTTACCAGAAAGGGCCGCTCGGGAAACTGCTGCATCAGCCGGCGGATCAAGGGCAGAGCCGCCAGAGTTTCGCCCACCGAGACCGCATGCACCCAGATACATCCTGGCTCAGCCATGGGCTCCACATGCCCAAAGCGCTCGCCCCAGTTTTCGCGATAGGCCGGATCTTTCAGCCCGCGATACCAGAGCAGCAGCAGAATGCCTGGAAAAATAAGATAAAGCAGTGCAGAGTACAGCCAGCGTCCCATGGAGTCTCTTTCCGTTGGTTCCGGCAGCCTTGCAGCAAGACCATACCGGAGTCAGTTTTGATGTCGGCACAAGCCACCGATGCGACCAGCCATCAGCAGCCCATTGTCTGGCTTCTGAGTGACAATCAACCCGGCCACCTGAGCCAGCTGAAGGGCCTGAGCCAGCGCCTGACAGCACTCTGTGGCGCCCGGATCCACTGGGTTGAATGCCAGCACTACCCGGTGCCGCTCTGGCGCTGGATTCTTGGACGGCCACCCGAGCCATCCGCCCCCAGGCCGGATCTCATCATCGGGGCCGGTCGGCGTACCCACCGTCTGCTCCACGCACTGAGCCGCTACCATAATGCGGGCTCCGTGGTGCTGATGCGCCCCGCCCTGCCCGTGAGTTGCTTTGACGCCGTTATCATACCGGCCCACGATCACCCACCCAAGCGCTCCAACGTCTTTACGAGCCTTGGGGCGATCAATAAAGTCCAGCCACTGCCGGCGCTGACCGACCGGAAGCAAGGCCTGATTCTCCTTGGTGGCCCCTCCAGGCATTTTCACTGGTCGGATGAACTTGTGCAGAACCAGGTCCAGGAACTCTGCCGTAAGAGCCCTGACTGGCAGTGGCACCTTTCCAGTTCCCGGCGAACACCGACTGGTTTGATGGACCTGTTGGCGCAGACATCACCGGATAATCTCTGTCTCCACCATCATGCGACCACGCCTCCAGACTGGCTCCCTCAGCAATTGGCTCAGTCACGGCTGGTATGGGTCAGCCCAGACAGCGTATCCATGGTATGTGAAGCCCTCACAGCCGGCGTAACGACCGGCCTGTTCGATCTTAAGCCAGTCAGAGGAAGTCGAGTTGTAAGAGCCATCACTGAATTGCACGCGCAGGAGTGGGTAATCACCTGGCCGCCACCCCAGACCCTGTTCGATCACCCACCAGCACAGAACAGGACTCTCTGGGAGGCGGACCGGGCGGCCAGATGGCTGATCAAACGCTTCAACCTTCGTACCGAGGCGACGCCCGCGGAGGGAGCGCAATCCCATGACTGAGAGCATGCGTGTGCTACAGCTGTTACCTGCCCTGAACAGCGGTGGCGTTGAGCGCGGCACCCTGGAAATTGCCCAGGCGCTGGTGTCTTCCGGCCATGACGCTCGGGTGATGTCCGCCGGCGGACGTTTTGTGCCCGAGCTGGAACGGCTCGGCGCCCAGCACATAACGCGGCCCATCGGGCGCAAGGCACCGGCGACGCTTGCGCAAATTCCCCGGCTGGCCAAAACACTGCGCCAGAACCCGGTCGATATTGTCCACGCACGCTCGCGGCTTCCCGCCTGGGTGGCGTGGCTGGCCATCCGGATGCTGCCGTCCGGGCGCCGCCCGCATTTTGTAACCACCCTGCACGGGCTTCACTCCGTAAACGCCTACA
>SLIH01000192.1 GCA_007135745.1 Halomonas sp.
AGGGATAGTCTTCGCTTTCCCATCCACTGGGTGCCCGGTCATCCTGCTGTGGATCCGGCGCGAACTCGAACGGGGTGCGCGCGAGGAAGTCGTCGAGAAAAACCTGTGCGGCATTTGGGTGGCCCTCATAATTCAGCACCGCATAGCGGTAATAACTCAGTCCGGCGCGGGCAAAATCATGCGCCTGACGGTCAAGCCCGCTCAGGTAGGGATCTTCCTCCGGCGGGACCGCCTCCAGGAGCTGCTCATAAAAACGCGCCAGCTCCATGCTCACAAAAAGGTCACGATCACCCGCACTTTGGCGTCTCGGTGCCTCGTATTCGAGTAACGGCCAGTCATCGCGATTAAGCGCCCCTTCTGAATACAGAACAGAGCCTGCCGTCAAGTTGCCGGCATAGAAGCGCAGAAAGGTGGCCAGTACGCCTTCCTCGGGTAACGCCTCGTCGTTGGCCAGCGCGCGGCCATGGGCAATGATGGCATCGGCGTCCAGTGGGCGTGGTTGATCATGGCCGATCAGCGCCACAATGGGCCCGGCCGGATACATATCGCCACGCCACAGCACCACCTCCTCGAATACCGCTGCCATGCTTCGCGCGATCAGGCGGAACTCCTGCTCCGAGAGCTGATAGAGCGGCAGCCACTGGGCGAACAGGCCCCCTTCATTCAGCCGTTGCCTGACGTTGCGATAATGCTCCACGGTGTAGAGATTGCCGGTGCCGGCTTTCCAGGGGGTAAACAGGTCACTGATAATGACATCATAGGAGCGCGGCTCGGCCATCAGACAGTTGCGGCCGTCTTCGGCACGAATGCTGACCCTGGAATCGTTGAACAGTCCCTGGGCGGGCTCATTGAAGTGATTCCGCGCCAGATCGATTACCTCCGGGAGAAGTTCGCAGACACGGATCCGTTCCACCGGAAAATCCACGGCGGCACCGGCGGTGATGCCGGTCCCCAGACCCAGGAAGAAGACATCTTTGGGGTTGGGGTGAAGCATCAGCGGAATGCGCCCCTGATTGCGTTCCGACTCCATGGCACCGGTGCCGCCGAGACGATAGTAGTTGTTGACCCGAATCAGGCGATCCCCATCACGCTCCACCACGGCAGCATGGGCATGGGCGCCCTCCCTGGACGCAATGAGTTTCTCTCCGGGGAACAGGCGAATGGATTGCATCTGGCCCCAGTCAGGGAGGAAGCTGAGCGCTGAAATCAGGATCACGACGGCAACGCCCAGGCGACGCCAGGGATGGGAATGCAGTACCAGCGTGATCGCGGCCAGGCCCAGATAGCCCAGGCCAATCAGTTGCAGACTCAGCCAGAGTCCGAAAACATTGAGCAGAATGAAACCACCAGCCAGAGCACCGAGTATGGCGCCGAGGGTGTTGGCGGCAATCAGCTGGCCCACGGCCTGACCGGGGTTACCCAGCCATTCCTGCAGACTGCGCAGCAGCCAGGGCAGCAGTGTGCCGAGCAGAATACCGGCAGGCAGGATCACCAGTCCGGCTTGCAAAAAGACGCTCAGGATGTAGTCCCTGAACTCGCCGTCCACCTGAACATAGCCCAGGCCGCCAGTGAGTGAATGGAACACCCAGGGCGATGCCAGGGTGGTGAGGCCACTGAGTACCAGAACCACAACGGTGGTGGGAACCGGTGCCAGTCGTGTTGAGGCCAGACGGTTCGCAACCGCAGAACCCAGTGCCAGTGCCAGCAGGAAAAGAATGAGTACCGTGGCGTAGGTGTAGACGGAATTCTGCAGCACCTGGGCAAACATCCGTGTCCAGAGAACCTCCACGGCCAGGGTCAGCATCCCCGAGACAAAGGCCAGGGTCCAAAGCCACTGGCCTTTCAGTGGCAGCGCGCGCGGGGAGTGCGTCTGTGAATTCCGGACCCTGTGGACCGCGGCTTTTATGGCAGGCATCCGCATGGCCAGTAGCAGCGCACCCAGGCCCACCAGAACATCCAGCGCAATGGCGAGGAAATAGGCATTGCGGAAACCCAGGGCCATGGGCAGAACGAAGGCAGCCAGAAAGGCCCCGGTCATCCCCCCCAGTGTGTTCAAGGCATAAAGAAGACTGCCCTGGCGTGCCAGCTGATTGGGCTGTCGGATCAGATGCTGGGCCACCAGAGGAAAGGTTCCGCCCATGAGAAACGCCGGCGGGAACAGCACCAGGGTGGCCAGACTGACCTTGAGCAGATTGCTCAGTACCAGGCTGTCCCCCATCCACTGGTACAGGCCGGGATAAATCAGCCGATACAGATCACTGAGAAAGAAAAACAGCAGTGCCGTGGCCGCCACACTGAGCTCCAGCCAGCCAAATTGGCGCAGCGGCCGGCTGTACCTGTGGGCCTGGCGACCCCAGTACCAGCCGCCGGCAGCGATGCCGGCGAAGAATACGGCAATGGTGACGGCGGCAGCTTCGGCGGTGTTGCCGAACAGCAGCCCCAGTTCGCGCAGCCAAAGAACCTGATAAATCAGCGCCGCGACGCCGGAGACAAAGAAAAGCCCCAGGACCAGTGCGGTGGATGGCAGCTGCTTATCCGTGCTCATGACTCAGGTCCGATTGCCCCGGAGTCGCAGCAGGGCGGTCAGGGCCAGCAACAGTGCCAGCAGTGGGCCAAAGGGCTGGTCCAGCCAAAGCGCGGCGAAAAACGCTACCAGGTAAGCCACTACACCCAGCCCCACCGTCAGTATCAGGCCCTGTTTCCATCCCCGGGCCAGGCGAAAAGCCACCCAGGCCGGGACGAAAAACACCGCAAAGGCGGGCAGTGCACCCATGGCAACGGTACCCAGAACCACGGTTGCGACCAGCAAAACGGCAAAGGTCAGATCATGGGGCCATACGCGACGGCGATTGGCGCTGTGATGGTCGGGGAAAAATCGGGCAATCAGCAACTGCCGGCACAGCCAGGGCATGGTGGCGAGCATCAGCACCAGCAGTACCAGCGCTCCGTAAAAGTGCTGTGGGCTGCTGAAATAAAGCTGTCCGCGCAGCAGTCCCTCGCTGATCATTTCGCCCTGATAGGTGTTTGCCGCCAGAAAAAGTGCACCGCCCCAGCCCAGTACCAGCATCAATGCGAAATGACCATTGTCGTTACGCGCCACCAGCGTCTTGACCAGCGTGGCAAGACCAGTGGCCAGCGTTGCGCTCATTATCGAGGGCAGGCCCAGGGGAAGTCCGGCAACGCCTCCGGCGGCGGCCACATGGGGCAGCCCCAGCCCGGCCAGCCATTCCTCGCGCAGACGCAGCAGGGCGCCCATGAGGGTGATGGAAACGGTCAGGAAAAGGCCGGTAAAGAACGGCATCCTGAACAGCTGATCCAGCATTTCCATATCGAGCATGGGCAACCTTTACTTCTGTGTCGCTGAGTTGGAGAAACGGGTTATGCGGCCTTTGGCAGTTCCACCAGGCGGCTGCAGTGAAGGCGCAGGAATTCCTGCTCATGACTGACCAGCAGCACGGCTCGCTGCGGGCCGATGTTATTCAGCAGGCCGGACAGCGCTTCAATGGCGTCGCCATCCAGATTATTGGTGGGTTCATCCAGAATCACCAGCCGCGCCGGGCTGGTGAGACAGGCGCAGGCCTGCAGAAACTGGAACTGGCCGCCGCTGAACTGGGACAGGGGTTTGTCGAGAAGGGGGTGCAGCAGCGCCGGCGCCTGGCCGGGATCCGCGTCCAGCAGGTCCATCATTTCCCGCCCGAGCAGCGGCAGCTCCGGTGGCAGTTCCGGGCGTTGGCGGTGATGCGCCAGGCCGAGTTCCGGATCTCGCTCGATGGTCCCGGCAAAGACCCTGGCCGCACCGGTCAGCGCCTTGAGCAGCGTCGACTTACCCGAGCCATTGGCACCGGAGAGCCCCAGGACCTCGCCGGGCCGGATCCCGAAGGAGACCGGCCCGACCACGGGTTGATTGTAACCCGCCCGCACCTCATGAAAGCGGACGAGTTCTTGTGATTCAACGACTTCGTTCAAGGGTGCAGAGCCTCGACCCACCGATCGATCATTTGGAAGTATTGATCCCGGTTGCTGTCAATCAGCACCTGACTGGGCAGTTGACGACCGGGCCAGCCCAGCTCGCGCTCCAGGAACTGGGCACCCTGGCCGGGCTGGAAATCAGTGTATAGTACCACACCTTCCCGGTCCTGCAGGTCACGCACCAGTGAGGCCAGATGGCGCCCAGTCGGCGGAATTCCGGGCAGTGGTTCAAGATAACCCAGAATGCTTACGTCGAGGCGATCCATCAGGTAATTGGCGTCCTTGTGATAAAGCACCACACCGGGTGCACCCTCGGCCGCTGATTTCCACTCCGGCAGTCGCTCCTCCACGGCTTCCCGGAACTGTTCGGCATTACGCTGGAAGAGGTCCGCATTATCGGAGTTCAGTTGCGCCA
>SLIH01000074.1 GCA_007135745.1 Halomonas sp.
AGTCACCCGATCCCCCACGCCCACATCCAGTTTCCGGGACAGGGCGCTGCCAATAATGATTCGAAAGGCACCGGGTTCGAGGTCCTCCAGGCTGCCCTGGAGCATGTGGTTCTGGATGATGGATACATCGGGCTCATGCTCGGGATGAATCCCGTTGACCAATACCCCCTGCACTTCTCCGCGCCCGGTGAGCATCGCCTCCGCCCGGGTGTAGGGGGCCGCACCGACCACGCCGGGATCGCGTCGGGCAATTTCAACCACTTCCTGCCAGTTCTCCAGCCCATCCGGGGCTTCAACGGTGGCATGGGGAACCATACCCAGGATGCGTTCGCGCAGCTCCCGGTCAAAGCCGTTCATGACCGAGAGCACCGTAATCAGCACCATGACACCGAGGATCAGCCCGAGCATGGAGATCAGGGAAATAAAGGAGATGAAGTGGTTACGTCGTTTGGCGGCTGTATAACGCAGACCGACGAATAACGAGAGCGGCTTGAACATGAAGTATTAATCCAAATCGGCTGAAATAACCTTTCGGGCCGCACCCTGCAAGCCTCGAAAACGCTGTTACACTTAATCAGGTATCCCCTGGTGCCGGGACACCCTGCACAATGACAATAAACGCACCGCCCCAACCCAGACTGAGAGAGAGCAAGATGCCGTCAAACGATGACAATGACCGCCGCCAGTTCTACCGAGTGGAGGATCGCGTGGGTCTGGAATATCGTCGGGTAGAGGGTGCCCCCAGTGGGCCGGTCGCAACCCTGTTCGAAGGGGCCGCGACACTGGTCCTTCACGAGGAGGTCCGCCGCTATGATAACGAAATCCGCGCCCAGCTTAACCAGCTGGCGGAAACAGACCGCAACCTGTCCCATCTGCTCAAGGCTCTGAACGACAAGCTCGACACGGTCGCGCGCATTATGACGTTTGAACAAAAACCCTTGCAAGACGAACACTGGGTGGATGTAACGATCAGCGAGGGCGGGATTTCATTCCAAAGGCGTAATATCGACTTCAGCGAAGACGAAACACTGGCCGTACGCCTGACCTTTATTCCTGAGCTGACACAGGTGGCCGTGCTCAGTCGCGTCGTGAGGGTCGAGCCGCTGGAGGGCGCCCAACGGGCGCACCTTGAGTTTATTGAGCTGGAAGACCACGAGCGCCAGCTGATCGCACGTCACGTGCTGCGTACCCAGGCGCGCCAGCGCCAGCAGCAGAGAGGCGGTTAGCAAACCTCAAGCTCGACGTTCGGCAAGCATAAGCTATAGTGACAGTAATGATTCGGTAACGCCATTCAGGGATAAACGCACCATGTTCAGAAAAACGTTTCGCGCTGACGCATCCGCCCCGAGCCAACATTTGTTCCGGACCGGCGCTTTTGCTTTAATGCTCGCTTCTGTGGCAATGGCAGGTGCCGTTCAGGCCGGAGAGCGGGTTGAGCGCGAACAGCAGACCCGTCCCCTCGCCATCAAGCTGCAGCAGCAGTACGGCGTCGAAACACCCCGCCGGGGCGAAGCCAAATCATCCGTGAGGAATCGATTTGGCGAACCCGAGAGCCAGCGGGGCCCAGTGGGTGATCCACCGATCAGTCGCTGGAAATACCCGGAATTTGAGGTCGTGTTTGAGAAAGACTGGGTCATCCACACGGTCATTGACGTGGAGGCGTCTGACTAGGACCTGACCCGCCCTTCTGCTGCACAGCAACGCCACGGCGCGTAAAACCCGCAAACCCAGCAGCAGAAGGATACAGGATTGAGTTACCAACTGGTTGCCGAATGGGCGCCTCAGGGTGCTGTCATGATGGCCTGGCCGCACCGGGGAACGGATTGGGCGGAGCAGCTGGATACGGTTCTACCGGCATTTGAGGGGATTGCCCACCAGATCCTGCACCACCAGAACCTCATCGTTACCTCCGAGGACATCTTTCAGGTCCAGGATCTCCAGCGCCACCTTGACGCCTATTGCCGGCAGTACCAGCTGGCCACCCGTGCACTGGTCATTCCCGCCCCCTCCAACGATACCTGGGCCCGGGATTTTGGGCCGCTGACTGTAAGCGATGGCACGGAATGCAAGCTGCTCAATTTCCAGTTCAATGGCTGGGGCGGCAAGTACGACTACGAGAAGGACAACTTCATCATCAATCACCTGCGCAAGGGACGCGCTTTCGGTGCCCTCAAACGCCAGCGGGTGGAATATGTGCTGGAGGGTGGCGCCATCGATACCGATGGCGAGGGCACGCTGCTCATAACCAGTCAGTGCCTGCTGGATCCAAACCGTAACGGCCCCTGCGAGCGCGGCGACGTGGAAGCGGTGCTCGCGGAGCACCTGGGCATTGAGCGCTTTCTCTGGCTGGATCATGGACACCTGAGCGGCGATGACACCGACGGTCACGTGGACACCCTGGCGCGCTTCTGTGCCCGCGACACCATTGCCTATCAGGGCTGCGACAACCCCGCTGACAGCCACTACCCCGCGTTCTCCGCCATGGCGGAACAGCTGCGCGGTTTTCGCCAGGCCAATGGGGAACCCTACCAGCTGGTGGAATTGCCCTGGCCCGATTCGGTTCACGATGAGGCGGGCGCGCGCCTGCCGGCGACCTATGCTAACTTTCTGATTATCAATGGTGCCGTGCTGGTTCCCCAGTATGGAGTGAGTCAGGACGAAAAAGCCCTGGAACTGTTGGGCCAGTGTTTTCCCGAACGCACCATACATGGCCTGAACTGTCGCCCCCTGATCTCGCAGGGCGGTAGCCTTCATTGCCTGACCATGCAGCTGCCACCTGGAGTATGGCAACCATGAACACCAGAAAGCACCGGGGGATTCTGCCGGCGGCGGTCATCCAGCAACGCTGCACGGCGGACAGGGAATATAATCTGACGCGCAGCGAAACCCTGATTCGCCAGGCCGCTGAAGAGGGTGCCCGGCTGGTGGTTCTGCAGGAGCTGCACGCAACGCCCTACTTCTGTCAGAGCGAGGACACGGCGGTATTCGATCTGGCCGAACCCATTCCGGGGCCAACGTCCGAACGCCTGGCCAGCCTAGCAAAGGCGCTTTCGCTGGTTATTGTGGGATCGATTTTCGAGAGACGCATGGCGGGCGTTTACCACAACACCGCCGTGGTGCTTGAGGCGGACGGTTCCCTGGCGGGGCGTTATCGCAAGATGCACATACCGGACGACCCCGGCGTTTACGAAAAGTTCTACTTCACACCCGGTGATGCCGGCGCCAACAACGGCCAGGACGCCTTCCGGCCCGTGGATACCAGCGTCGGCCGCCTGGGTGTTCTGGTGTGCTGGGACCAATGGTACCCGGAGGCGGCACGGCTGATGGCACTGGCCGGGGCCGAAATGCTGATCTACCCCACGGCGATTGGCTGGGAACCGGCAGATGATGAAGACGAGAAGGCACGCCAGCTGGACGCCTGGATCACCGTTCAACGCGGCCACGCCATTGCCAACAATCTGCCGGTGCTGGCACCGAATCGCGTGGGGCACGAAGCTGCGCCCGAGGGTGCCGGACAGGGCATCGATTTCTGGGGCAACAGTTTTGTCTGTGGCCCCCAGGGAGAATGGCTGGTCCGTGGCAGCCAGGAAAACGAGGAAGTGCTGCTGGCGGAGATCGACACTGATCGCTGCGACAGCATCCGGCGTATCTGGCCCTATCTGCGAGACCGCCGCGTTGACGCCTACGGCGACCTGATCCAACGAGTACGGGATTGAACACTGTGAAACGACTGCTGGACGAATGCACGGACACACTAAACGGCATCCTGCTGGGCAAATCCCGGCAGGTGCGACTGGCCATGTGTTGCGTACTGGCGCGCGGTCATCTTCTGGTTGAGGACATCCCCGGCATGGGGAAAACCACCCTCTCCCATGCTCTGGCGCGAACTCTGGGACTGAGCTATAACCGGATCCAGTTCACCAGCGACCTGCTTCCGGCGGATGTGCTGGGCTTTTCCATGTACGACAAGGAAGCCGGCGATCTGGTGTTCCATCCCGGCCCGGTCTTTGCGCACGTAATCCTCGCCGACGAGATCAACCGGGCGTCGCCCAGAACCCAGAGCGCCCTGCTTGAGGCCATGGAGGAGCGCCAGGTTTCGATTGAGGGGGAAACACGGGAACTGCCCTCACCGTTTTTCGTGATCGCCACGCAGAATCCGCTGGACCAGGGCGGTACCTTTCCCCTGCCCGAATCCCAGCTGGATCGTTTTCTGATGCGCCTGCACCTGGGCTATCCGGACACCCGCGCCGAACGGGAACTGCTACTGGGCAAGGATCGCCGCGAACTAACCGACGCGCTGCAACCCGTACTGGATCGTGCGCAGTTGCTGGAGCTGCAGCAGGCGGTGGAAGCG
>SLIH01000124.1 GCA_007135745.1 Halomonas sp.
AATCCTCGGCGCGCTCGATGGCTTCGAAGAAGGTTTCAAAGGTGCGGGTACCATTGTGCAGCAGCTGACAGTGGTTGCCGGAGGTAAAGGGAAGGCGCGACAGGTTGGCCAAAGCCAGAAGTTCCGGTGCATTATCGGGGGGCTGGGAGCTTCCTGCCGGCTCCTGTTGTCTCAGTTGGCCTTCGAGCCTGCGGAAAAAACGCTCACTGTCCCGGCGCGCCCGGGCGTAGCCCAGCAGTCGCGGACGGCCAATGAGAAAATAGACGATCAAGGCAAGAGCGGGAAACGCCAACAGCGCCACAATCCAGGTCAGTGCTTCCTGGGAGGAGCGATAGCTGAGCAGTATGCGTCCAATGCAGTAGAATGCCAGAGCATAGAGTGCCAGCAGAGTCAGTGGCAGAGCTGAAAGTTCCGCAAGTGGTGACATTGGCCTGGAACGGTTTCCCCCTGTGTTCCGGTATTGCAGAGACATCTGACTGTACAGGTTTGCACAGCCTCTGCACTATGCACATTAATCACATGGGCAAGCTGTTGGAAGCCCTGGCACCAACTCATCTGGGAGCATGATTATGGGTGGACTCCGCAACTGGTATGAGCGTTTCGTTTTTTCTCCCCTGCTCAACGTAGCAGACAGAGCCCTGCACGAGGTGCGGGTGGAGCTTCTGGGGCAGGCTCGCGGGCGGGTACTGGAGCTGGGAATCGGCTCCGGCCTGAGTCTTCCCTGGTATGATGAGCAGGTTGAAGAGGTTGTTGGGCTGGAGCCATCCGAGGCCCTGCTGGCTCAGTGCAGGAAGCAACTGGACGGACGTCAGTCCGGGCCGCCTGTCACGCTGGTTCAGGGCTCGGCGGAATCGCTTTCATACCCGGACAACAGTTTCGACACAGTCGTCGCCTTTCTGGTTTTCTGCACTATTCCCGATCCGCAATCCGCCGCTCACGAAATCCGCCGGGTTCTGAGGCCGGACGGTCAGCTGCTTTTCTTTGAGCACGTCCAGGCCCCGCATCAACGACTGGCGCGCTGGCAGCAACGGCTGAATCCGGCCTGGTCGCGCATTGCCTGCGGCTGTCAGCTCACGCGGGAGACACGGGAAGTATTTGCGGACGCGGGTTTTGACATGGGCGCTGTCGACGTGGAATATCATTCGGCAATTCCGCTGCCACTGGTCAAGCCAGTTATTACCGGAACAGTCACTTGTCATAAGGAGCGCCATGCTGAAGCCCCATAGTTTTGATGATCTCCGGCCACTGGCTGACCGCCTGGCACCGCTTTTCTATCGTGAGACTCTGGCGGGTCCGGGCATGGATGAGCTGCCGGAGCTGTTGCGGGCCAATCCCCGCCTGATGGTGGTCATGAATCACGGGCCCGCGCTGGGGCCGGCTCCGGCACTTGTCGCCTGGGTGCAAAGCATGGCGGGCGCCGGAGGTGGGCAGCGGGTTCCTTTTGGCATTACCTGGCGCGGCTTCTACCGCCTGCCGCTGATACGCAATCTCGCCCGCCGTCTGACCCAGGCCGGCGCCGACATGGACGTGGATACGGCGGTGGAACGTCTTGTCTCGGGGCCGTTCACGGATTGCTGCATCATGCCCGAAGGGGAGCTCTGTAACGCCGGTAACGGGGTCGATGTGCAGCCATTTCTGAGCAACCGCTTTATTGAAATCGCCGTGCGCTCCGGCGTGCCGGTGCTGCTTTTCGCCCACACCGGCACCGAGCGGCTGGCTCGTACGATACCGGCTCCGGATGCAGCCACCGCCCTGGTGGGGCGTTTCTCCGACCCCTTGCGCCAGGCCATTGGCCAGACCGGCGCGTTGAGCCTGCCTTGGCTGCTGAGCGGCCGTATTCCTCAGTTGGGGTTGGCCTGTGAGCTCTATCAGCCGGAACTGACACCGGAGGACCTGAAGCTGGGTTCCGGGCCCGCGCGCGTGAACGAAGCTGGCCGGCAGGTCCGTGCGCGCATGCAGCGTCTGGTCAATCAACTGGCCCTGGCGACTGACTCTGTGTGAGAGGCCGTTTTACCGGTTGTTGGTGCCGTTTCGGTGACGCGCCCGATACTGCTTGGGCGTTTCGCCCGTCCAGCGTTTGAAAGCCCGGCTGAATGCGCTGAGCTCGGAGAATCCCAGCAGGAAAGCCACTTCGCTCATGCCGTACTTCCCCTCGGCAACGTACCTCATCGCCAGCTCCTGACGCACGGTCTCCGCCAGATTCTGGAAACTTTCACCTTCACGTTTGAGTTTGCGATACAGCGTCTGGCGACTCATATTCATTGCCCGGGCCACCTCATCCACATCCGGCCCACTGGGCAGCTGTTTGCTGATGATGCGTCGCACGCGATCGGTGATGCTTGAGCGGTGGCGCAGTTGCCCGATCAGCTTGTTTACGTGCTGCAGCAGCGCAGAGTAGAGGTAGGGGTTGCGGTGCGGAAGCGGGGCGTCGAGATAATGGGCCGCAAAGCAGACGCTGGTTTCAGAGGCATTGAAAACCAATGGGCAGCGGAAGATGCGTCCATAGTGGGCCACATACTCCGGTTCCTCGTGCGCCAGGGTAAGCTCGGTGATCTCCAGCTGGGGATGGATGAAATGGCGGGCCCGAGTAATGGCAGCGGAAAGCGTTCTCTCCATGTCCGGTATACAGTAAAGCGAGGGGTCCGACACCCTCCAGATCAGTCGTACCTGATCCCCTTCACGCCGCTGGTGCATCTCGACCGCTTCATTCACCAGTCCATGGAGCCGCACATACTGTTCCAGAGCCTGACCCAGGGTGTTGCTGTTGAAGGCAATGTGGCTCATCAGGCCCATGCGGTCCGGGTCCACAATCTCGCCAAGCCTCAGTCCCAGAGCCGGGTCGCCGGTAGCCTCGATGGCGAAATCCCAGAGCCTGTTGTGGGCCGTTACGGGAACCCGGCAGTCCGGGTCACGCAGATCCTCAACTCCCATGCCCAGAAATCGCTGCAGCTCGGCATCATCAAGCAGGCCCCGGTTCACCAGCAGCTGGCTCAGAGCCAGCGTTGTTGACGCGCTGACCGTGGCGGCATGCTGATTGTTTTCGGGTGGGAGAGGCATGTTGTTACCGGCTGTCAAAAAGATGATTCCCGGGGTCAAGCACAATTGCTGGGAACTATCTAATATGGCTACCCATGAAAGGTGAATGACTCACTGAACCCCGAACGAATAAACAAACTGTACACCAAGGAGCTTTCTATTATGGATCAGGAAATGAATCTCGAAATCTGTGTTCCTCACGATGAGCAGGAACGTGCCAATCTCAGAGCCCTCTCTGAGTACCTGAACAACATGTACTTCGGTAACTGAGTTCTACCGGATACAGTAATCAATACAGATTCTACACAGAGGCGGCCAGTCAGTTTCCCTGGCCGTCTTTGCTTTTCTCCCGATGGTAGGCTTTCAGCAGTTGATCGCCTCCCATGGTCCGCGCCTTGAGCTTCTGTATGCGCTCAAGAATACCCTCAATTCGGCCTACCCGTGCCTGGGTGGACAGGGCTTTCATGTGGCGGTTGGCGTTGTAGTCAAAGCGCAGACCACAGCGCCAGTGCTCGCCATCGGAACGGGCATTCTGGACCACGGCAATAAGCCGGCTCTGGTGGATTTCCCCGCGGTCGAGACGCAGAATCAGGTCAACCTGCACCCGCTGGCCTGTCTTCAATTTTTGTGATGAGGTAATGCCCACCCCGGAACGGGTGAAGTCATGGGCCTCTACGACCTCCCCCTGACCAAACCATTGGCGCTTCGGGCGAACCCGGACTTCCAGTTCCGCCGCTGGATAACGGCGTAGGTGCCGGCGCTCGTCCTGTAGCGAAGAAGCTGCGGACATGTGTTTCACCCTATTGTTCAAAAAAGACTGCTGTCACCAGTTTAGGCGGCAGCTGCGTGCCGCGCCAACTGTTATTTGCCATTCGGCGCTGGCATTATGAGATCCAATTCGATGGGAGGTGATGAAACCTATGGAAACCGTGGAACTCCACAGCCGCACGGAAGGCGACGGCCATCCTTTGATCATGCTGCATGGGCTCTTCGGTGCGGGGGAGCATCTGGGTGGGGTGAGACGTCGCCTGTCCGACGCCTTCAGAGTCCATGTGCTGGATTTGCGTAATCACGGCCGTTCGCCGCACAGGGACACCATGAGTTACCCGGAAATGGCGGCAGACCTGCTCGCCTATATGGACGATGCCGGTCTGGAACGGGCCAGTTTTCTGGGGCATTCCATGGGCGGAAAGGTGGCCATGGAGCTGGCCCTGTCCAACCCTGATCGAGTTGACCGCCTTGTGGTTGCCGACATCGCCCCGGTGGATTATCCGCCCCATCATGAAGATGTCCGTCAGGC
>SLIH01000107.1 GCA_007135745.1 Halomonas sp.
CCCGAACAAGGCTTGCACTTGCCCGACCGGCACTGTAAAAAACGGATTCAGGCGCATTATCCCCTAACTGAAAGGACTTCAGGGCAAGGCATTGGTCATCCATCGAATGTTCCGTCCACTGACAGCGGTCGCACTGCTCGCTCTCTTTTCCACATCGAACCACGCAACGCCTGCAGACAGTACTGCGGCGGTGGAACGTGCTCTGGACGAAGAGCTGCATCAGGACCCAGCCTGGCATTCCCTGTTGCACTACCGTCCGCGCCTGCTTGGGCGGGGTTACAGTAGCCAGTCCAACGACGATGCGTTCTTTCTCAGCGAAAAGGGTGAAACCGACCCCCGCCGGGAACTGATCGCCACCGTGGAGGCCGTGCTGGCGGAAGGTGACGGTGATGAACATGCCCGCTGCCAGTTTCCGGCACGGGACAGGTGGTTGCGCGAACGTCTGGATCTTGAGGACACCCCGGTGTCCTGCCCCCAACTGTCCGAATGGCTGGAGGAACTTGATACCGAGACCGTAACGCTGGTTTTTGCCGCCTCTTACCTGAACAATCCGTCGTCCATCTTCGGCCATACATTCCTGCGGCTGGACCCTCCCCAGGAAAAGGAACAGACCGACCTGCTCACGGCACACACCGTCTCCTATGCCGCCGATGCCAACCAGGCAGACAATCAACTGCTGTTTACCTATCGGGGGATCTTTGGCGGCTACCCGGGCATCACCACCGTTGAGCCCTACTATGAAAAGATCAACCAGTATTCCGATATCGAGAATCGTGATCTCTATGAGTACGAACTGAATCTCACCCAATCCGAGATTGACATGATGCTCCGACATGCATGGGAGGTTCAGGACAAGCATTTTGATTACTACTTCTTTGATCAGAACTGTTCCTACCGACTGCTGGTGCTGATGGATGTGGCCAGGCCCGGCACCAATCTCATCGAGGAAGTAGGAACCCACGCCATTCCAGCCGATACGGTACGCTGGGTGATGGACCGGGACCTGGTGCGGGATGTTCATTACCGCCCGGCATCCGCCACGGTTGTGGCCCACCAGTTACGGGAATTGGATAAAGCCAGGCAAAGCCTGGCTTACGACCTGGCCATCGGCCGCAAAACCACGGAATCCGAAGCGGTGAAAGCGATGCCTCGGGAGGAGCAGGCCCGGGTCATCGAAGCCGCCTTCGACTACCTTCGTTATGCCACCCTTGCCCATAACTGGTCACGGGAAGAATCCGCACCGCGTTCCCACGAGCTGCTGATGGCACGCAGCCGACTGGATGCCGGAAATTCTTTCCCACCGGTACCTGAGCCCGAAGTCAGGGATGATCAGGGGCACCCAACATTCCGTCTACGTGGCGGCGTCGGGCAGCAGGATGATGCGGATTTCGTCAGCTTCGGGATCCGAGGGGCCTATCACGACCTGCTGGACCCGCCTGGAGGCTATCCCAAGGGCGCCCAGATCAATTTCCCCGGGGTGGACTTCCGCTATTATCACGACATCGACCAGCTCCAGGTGGAGCATGTCACCGTGGTCGATATCCGCTCGCTGACGCCCCGCGATCGTTTTTTTCGTCCCACGTCCTGGCAGGCCGCCGGGGGCGCCCGGCGAACGCGTCTGGAAACGGGCGAACGGCGACTAACGCCCTACATCAGCGGTGGCCCGGGGCTGAGCTGGCAACTGGGCCCCGTGCAGCTGGTGACCCTGGCGACGGGGGAGCTGGAAAGCAGCCCCCACCTGCGCAGGGGTTACGATCTGGCCCCCGGAGCGGAGCTGACCCTGCTGCATCAGGGGCACCGATTCAGCGTTATTGGGTCACTTCGGGGACGCCAGTGGCAGATCAACGAGCGGGAAGAACAGGGCGAGCTGTCGTTTGGAGCCCAGGCTCACCTGACCCACCAACTGGCGGTACGAGGAGAGATTCAGCGCGAGTATTTCGAAAGCCGCTATGAAACGGCCGGAAACCTTTCACTGAACCTCTACTTCTGAGCCGCGTATCAGTACATCATCGCAAACAGCTTGCGCCGGTTCTGGCGCACCAGGGGATCCTCATTACCAAGCATGTCGAAGACCTGGATGAGGGTATTCTTGGCGGCACCGTCGTCGAAGTTGCGTTCCGTCTGCACCGAACGCATCAGCCACTCGATAGCCGCTTCGTTATCGCCGGCCATCAGCAGGTGAATGGCGAGTTGGTTCATGGCCTGACAATCCTTCGGGTCCTGTTCCAGTCGCTGTTCGAGTTCGGACCTCGGAGGCAGATCACTGGCGTCATCATGAAAGCGCAATTGGGCAGCAAGCTGTCGCGCACCGGGGCGTGAGCGCTCTTCCTGGGGCAGACTGTCGAGAATCTGGCGAGCGCCATCATACTCCTCCTGCTGCATCTGGATGCGACCCAGATCGATCAGGATGTCGTAGTCGTTGGGATCCTGCTGATTAAGCTCAGTCAGGATGGCCCGGGCTTCATCCAGCTGGCCCTCGCCCCACAGCCGCTGCGCCTTGTCCCGGTCGCTTTCCGGCGGCGCGTCCACGTGCTTGTCCAGGATCTGGCGAACCTGCTGTTCAGGCAGCGCTTCGTTGAATTCGTCGACAAGCTGGCCCTGCTTGACGATTTTCACCGAAGGCAGGCTGCGCACACCGAGATGGGCCGCAAGCTGTTGCTGCTCTTCGGCATTAACCCTCACCAGCACAAAGGCGCCCTGATAGGCCTCCACAAGACGCTCAAGCACGGGCATCAGTTGCAGGCACGGCTGACACCACTCCGCCCAGACATCCAGTACTACGGGTACGGACATGGACTTTTCCAGCACTTCCTGCTGAAAATTTTCCAGGGTGGCATCAATAATGTACGGGGAATCGGGCATGCAGGGGTTCCTTCTCTTCTTTTCTGCTCAATGTTGAAACTATCATCTGGCCACTATATGGGGCCACCGTTTACTACCTTCAACCTTGATTTCACGCGCAGCGACGTCATGTTGTATGAGATCCGGGATTCATGGTCCCCACTGGAGCAACACAGTCATCGGGAGACGTAACCGACAATGACAGATCAGGATCAGGCTGAGTACATTGGTAAGGACGACAGGCAAGGCAACGAGCGCCACGGGCTGGCCCTGCCGGGTCAGGCACTGCCGCGCAGGCTCTATATCCTGCCGGTTTCCGATCGGCCGTTCATGCCGGCGCAGGTGCAGCCCGTCCTGCTCAAGGACACCCCCTGGAGCACGACGCTTGAGCGTCTGGACAACACCACTCACATGACCGTGGGCCTGTGTTTCGTGCAGCATAACAATCCCGAGCTGGGCGAGGATGACCCGCCTGCGCCGGACCAGCTCGCCACCATGGGTTGTGCCGTACGGGTGCATAAAACACACCGCGAAGAAGGCACCATCCAGTTCATTGCCCAGGGTGTTCGGCGTTTTCGCATTGAACACTGGCTGCGCCGTACACCGCCCTACCTGGCGGAAGTCAGCTACCCGGAAGAACCGACCGAAGACCGCGAGCAGCTCAAGGCCTACACCCTGGCCATCATCAGTTCCATCAAGGAACTGCTGCGCACCAACCCGCTGTATGGCGAGGAGGTAAAACACTACCTCTCGCGCTTTGGTCCGGAGGACAGCTCGCCCCTGGCGGATTTCGGTGCTGCCATTACCTCCGCCGAAGGTCCTGAACTGCAGGATGTACTCGAGACCCTGCCGCTGCTGCACCGTATGGAAAAGGTGTTGATCATGCTGCGCAAGGAGCATGAAGTGGCACAACTCAAGGCCGAAATCACGGAAGAGGTGAACACCCGCGTCCAGAAACACCAACGCGAGTTTTTCCTGCGGGAGCAGCTCAAGGTGATCCAGCGGGAACTCGGAATCGAGAAGGACGACAAGACGGCCGAGGCGGACCGTTTTCGTGAACGCATGGCCGAGCTGGAGCCCCCCAAGCATGTACAGGCACGGTTTGATGAGGAAATACAGAAGTTTCAGGTGCTGGAGCAGGGATCACCGGAATACGGCACCACGCGAAATTATCTGGACTGGCTGACCCAGGTTCCCTGGGGCCGTCATTCCGAGGATCGGCTCGATCTGACGGAGGCGAGGCAGACGCTTAACCGGGACCATGACAGCCTGGACGACATCAAGGACCGGATCCTGGAGTTTCTCGCCGAAGGTGCCTTCAAGGGCGAAATCTCGGGCTCCATTCTGCTTCTGGTCGGTCCTCCCGGGGTGGGCAAAACGTCCATTGGGCGCTCCGTGGCGTCGGCACTGGGCCGTGAATTCTACCGCTTCTCACTCGGCGGCATGCGCGACGAGGCGGAGATCAAGGGGCACCGGCGCACCTATATCGGCG
>SLIH01000245.1 GCA_007135745.1 Halomonas sp.
AACAAGCCGGCCTCGCGCAGCAACCGCTCGACCTTCTCGTGACCGCGCTCAGTGAGTTCGACCGTCCGGGACTTTTCATCAATGGTAAAGTCCCCATCCGGCTCACCTTCAGAATCGGGAGAGGACTTCTCCAGGCTGGGAACCAGTTTATTGATCTCGTCGTAAAGCTTTACGCTGCTTTCCGCGGCGCCTGAGATGACCAAAGGTGTTCGGGCTTCGTCAATAAGGATGGAGTCGACCTCATCCACGATGGCGTAGTTGAGCCCCCGCTGGACTTTGTCCTCGAGACTGAAAGCCATGTTGTCGCGCAGGTAATCAAACCCGAATTCGTTGTTCGTCCCGTAGGTAATGTCGGCTGCGTAGGCAGCTTTCTTCTCGTCCGGCGCCTGGCCGGCAACAATCACACCCACCGACATACCGAGAAAATTGTAAACCTTGCCCATCCAGTCAGCGTCACGGCGCGCCAGATAGTCATTGACGGTAACAAGGTGAACCCCCTTGCCTTCCAGCGCATTGAGGTAGACCGGCAATGTGGCTACGAGGGTTTTACCCTCACCGGTGCGCATTTCCGCAATATGCCCCTCATGGAGGGTGATGCCGCCGATCATCTGGACGTCAAAGTGACGCAACCCAAGGACACGTTTACTCGCCTCGCGCACTGCAGCAAAGGCCTCGGGCAACAGGTTTTCGAGAGTGGCCCCCTCGCCCAGGCGTTGCCGGAATTCTTCGGTCTTACCCTTCAGGGCCTCATCCGAAAGCTGACCGTAATCAGACTCATACTCATTGATACGCTCGACAAGCTTTCTCATGCGCTTGATTTCGCGAGCGTTCTTACTGCCAAACAAACGGGTTGCAAGGTTTCCAAACATAGTAAACAGCTACTTAGTCCGTGACAGGCCCACACCGCTGGTTCTCGGCGGTTCTCCGGGCACATGGGTTGGCGCGTGTCGGCGTGAACGGGGCATTATAACCTGACGCTACAACGCCAGAGCCGATAACAAGTGGAGCATTCTAACGCTATTCAAGCGAAGGATAAAAGCGAAGGGGAACATCTCTGAACAATCGCGGTTGGTCACCCTGCGTGACCAACCGCTCAGACAGTGGGAGGCACCACCCGAAGGGCAGCTTACATCAAGTCCTCTGGATTCTGTCTTGTGCCGTTTTTCAGAACCTCAAAATGCACATGCGGACCAGTAGAACGCCCAGTCTGACCAATCAGGGCAATGGTCTGGCCTTTTTCGACGACTTCGCCCGGCTCCACAAGCAGCTTCTTGGCGTGCGCATACCGGGTCTGCATACCATCACCATGGTCGATCTCGACAAAGTAGCCGTAACCACCACGATCCTCGGCCGCAGTCACAACGCCCGCCCCCACCGAGATAACATCGCCTCCTTCTTTAGCGGCAATATCAACACCGGCATGCCAAGCTTTACGGCCAGTAAAGGGGTCCGTACGGTAGCCATAAGGGGACGATACCCAACCCCAGGTAACAGGGCGCCCATCCACCTGCCGCTGGCTTTCGATCTCCTCGTTGGCCATCAGCCGTTCCAGAAGATTAAGCTGCTTTTCCCTGGAACGCAGTCGTCCATCCAGCGAGGCGATCTGGTTCTCAAGCTCAAGCAGGGAATAGGATTCAGCCAAATTGTCGCTCTCGGGACCGCCCATGGCCGGAACGGATTCAAAATCGAACTCCTCGGCCCCGGCGTCGGCCGCAGCGACCATACGTTGCCCCAGGGCATCAAGACGCAGCACTCGGGCCTGGAGCTGACCCAGTCGCAATGTCAGTGCGTCAATCTCACTGGAAGCCCTCTCTTCAAGAGCCGCCAATTCCTGCTGCTTTTCCTGCAGGCGTTTTTCCCAACGCACGACAAGTTCCCGGTCACTTTGGTTACCCCTGGCGTCCGTTTGGCTCACCGCGAGCTGGTGCCCCGCATAACCGGCACCACCCAGCGCAAACGCACCAATCAGCGCCGCCGCTGCCACTACTCTGGGACCAATTGAAAACATCCTTGCTTTCCCGTGATGGCTTCCGATAAGAAGTATGTTCATAACAAGGACACCCGATTATTGTCGGCTGTACCCTCTAGGTGGTGCGCAGGATACAGTCTTTTATTCAGCTTTGCATTTCTGTCGGTGAATTGATTATAGGAGCGGGCTCCCACATACTCCACCGAAGACTGTTACCGAATGCATCTTGTGAAGGCTATCACAATTCTTAATTTTTGTTCATTACGAAGCGTTTCAGACCGCATCCTTATGTCAAAGCCCAGAACACCGACCCATCCACTGAATCGTCCGGGCAGCTCACACCTGGAAGGCTTGATATCACGAGCCGAGCAGCATCGGATGCTGGAGCGCCTCGTACTGGCGGCCATTCCGGACAATCTTGCCAGTCAGTGTCGGTTTGGGGGATGCCGCAATGGGGAATTAATTCTGATCGCAACCAATAGCACCCAGGCCAGTCAGTTGCGATTTCATCAGCGTGCCATTCTTCCCCGGCTGCGGGAGCATGAAGCGTTCAGCCAGGTCTGGCGCATACGGGTGCGAGTCGCCCATTGGCATGGAGGTGCCCCGCGATCAAACCGGGAACGGCCAACACTGAGCATAAAAAATGCCCGGCTCCTCGAAGAGGTTGCCGGGCATACAGAGGATCAAGGGTTGCGGACTATTCTGCTGCGCCTTGCATCCCGCGCAGAGGGTGGTGGAGATTCAGACCCCACCCAATGAATAGACCCACAGAAACCGTCGTCCAGACTGACAGTCCCTACACTGGCTGCAATGAGGGTTTGAAGTAGGAGATTGGGGCCAACTCCTCGTCATCAAATGTAACCACTTCCCAGGCATCTTCTTCCGCCATGAGTTTCCGGACCAGCTTGTTGTTCAGGTCATGACCCGACTTAAAGCCTCGGAACTCACCAATAAGGCTCGTACCCATCAGATAGAGATCGCCAATGGCGTCGAGCATCTTGTGTTTGACGAATTCGTCTTCGTAGCGCAGGCCGTCCTCGTTGAGGATCCGATAGTCGTCCACCACGATGGCGTTGTCCACGCTTCCGCCCAGGGCGAGATTCATGGAACGCAGGGCTTCTATGTCACGCATGAACCCGAATGTTCTTGCCCGGCTGATCTCCTTCACAAAGGAGGTGCTGGAGAAATCCACGGAACCATGCTGCGAACGCCCGTTAAACACCGGATGGTCGAACTCGATGGTAAAGCTCACTTTGAAGCCCTCGAAAGGCACAAAGGTCGCACTCTTGCCATCTTCCTCGACAGTAACTTCACGCTTGATACGAGTGAAACGCTTGGGCGCATCCTGCTCAACGATACCGGCAGACTGCAGCAGAAACACAAAGGGACCCGCGCTGCCGTCCATGATCGGCACTTCCGCCGCGCTGAGCTCAACGTAGCAGTTGTCGAGTCCGAGGCCGGCCATGGCGGACATCAGGTGCTCCACCGTTGCTACGCGGACACCATCCTTGACCAGGGTCGTGGATAGCATGGTCTCGCCCACATAGTCAGCCCGCCCCTCGATCTCGTATACGGGATCAAGGTCGACACGACGAAAAACGATCCCCGTGTTGGCCGGTGCCGGCTTGAGGGTAAGCAAAACCTTCTCGCCGGAGTGCAGTCCAACACCGGTGGCGCGAATCGTGTTTTTGAGCGTGCGCTGTCTAATCATGCGTTCATAAATCCGTCATACAGTCGGCGTACACTGTCAAATGGACGCCCGGGAAATTTTGCGCAGCTTAACAGATTCTTGAGCTGGATGCCATTTGAACAGACTGTGGATAACCGACATACGGCCCCGGCTGCCGGGGCACACAGGCGTCTCTGACACCTGCCCCCGCACCGGACAGCTCCCCATTCACCACTTACTGTTCGCTGAAACCTCAGTCCGCGAATCCGTCAGCGACGCTGTCAGTCGGCCTGACGACGCAGGAACGCCGGGATATCCAGGTAATCCACATTGGCATCACCTTCACCCTGGGCTTCCTGATCGACGGCCGCGTTGCCCTGTGTCACGGCGCGACGCCGCAATACAGCAGGACGATCAAGCTGATTGTAGTCCGTGGTTCCATCCATGCCGCGGGTATTGTCCACGACCTTGGTCGGTGCAGCCACGCCACTATCCAGACCGGTCGCGACCACCGTCACCTTGAGTTCACTTTCCATCTCCGGATCAATCACGGTGCCCACCACGACAGTTGCTGAGTCGGATGCAAATTCCCTAACAATATCACCAACTTCCGAGAACTCACCCAGATTGAGATCCATACCGGCTGTAATATTAACCAGTATACCACGGGCGCCCTGGAGGTTGATGTC
>SLIH01000015.1 GCA_007135745.1 Halomonas sp.
GCCCTTCGCGTTCCTCTCCGGAAAGGTCAAAACGCCATTCCGTGCCCTGGTCATTCGGAGTCAGTGTTTGTTCGTGATACTCACCACGGGGATCCCGAACCCGCGCGGTCACTTCCACCGTTTCAAGGTCCAGACCGGGATCGCGCGGGAGCACCAGAAAGCGGTAGAGACTTTCCTCGCCCACACCCCTCGCGTGAACCTCTGCATCAAAGGGTGGGCGAAGACGTATGCTCTGCCGTTCGCTGCGCTGGAATGTCTGGCCGTCGGCCAGAAAGCGCAGTTCGTATTCGCCAGGCTTGCGCAGAACGCCAAGCTCGTCGCGGAAGATGCCATCCTCCGGGACGTCATCGTCCGAAGACAGCCTGCGCGTGCCGTGGCGACCTTCCTCCTCATGGATTTCGACGCTCACATCCATAAGGCGGAGAAAATCTTCGTCAATGAGGCGCTCACCATCCTCGAAAAATGCCACCCGCAGGGGGAGAACATCCGAACCGAAGAAATGGCGGGGCAGACGGTTGACCACCATCCGCAGCGCACTGACCACCTTGATGCGGCTGTCCGGCCCAACAGCGGTTTCCACTTCCCAGGTGCCGTGCTCCGGTGCGGGAACCGTCACCAGATCGTATTCCTGTGTGCTGTGCCAGCGGGCGCCTTCGGGCAATCGCGATTCATCCACAGTCTCGCCGGAGGGGGTGCTCAGACGCGCCGATTCCTCTCCCTGCTCGCGGAAGATCAGCGCCGTAAATTCCTCAACCGTTTCATCAATGGAAAAACGATTGTCCTCCAGCGGCACTTCTTCCGAGGGAGATGCACCCTCGAACGCTGCAAGAAAAGCGCTTACGAGCTCAGCATCCGTTTCAGCGACTGCGTAGCGGCCTCCGGTGCGCACCGCCAGTTGCTCCAGCAAGGCGTGATCCGCTTCATCGGAAAGCGCCATGGGATGAATACTCGCGTTATGGCGAACAAAATGCTCAACCACCTCATCCAGAATGCGCTCCCGTTCCTCCCGGTTATCCTCGTCATCACCGGGAATGCTCACGAGTCCATCAGTGAGAAGGATAATGTGGGTATTGGAGTAATCCGCCGTGTGGTGAAAGTCTTCGCTGACGGTTTCCAGGGCGCCCGCGATGTTGGTGAATTGCCCTGGCGAGCCAATGTCCTCTGCCGCCTCACGGACTCGTTGCCGCCAATGCTCGTCCACCTCTGCGTGCGGAACCAGCATGTTCACGAGGCGACCGAAGGTCCAGACCCCACCCCGGGCTCCCTCGGGAATCATTTCAGCAATCATGACGACGGCGGGTCGCCGAAGGTTGTTGGGATCGGTGCGGCGCATGCTGCCCGAAACATCCACAACCACCCGGATATCAACATCAGAAGGCAACTGCAGGTCCGGTTCTGTGTCCGCATGAACCGCGGAGGTCCACAAAAACGGAACAGCCACAATGAGGAGAGCGAAGGAAAGATACCGGATGACGGATCGCATGGCAGCCTTTTTTATAATTGTTTCTGTAAGTTAGGTGTATTTATAGCAGTTTGGGCCACATTTACTAATCCGTGTGCCAGTCAGTAAGCGGACAGCGCCTTCCAGTACAGGCAATAAATACAGTTTCAGTGTCGACGACGCCGCCAGCGGTACAGCCCCGCATCGGCGGAGAGCACCACGAGCATGACAACAAAGCCGATGCCGTAATTGAGCAACAGACGCCCTGTCTGCGCTTCCTCGCCGAGAATGGCCGCATAGACGAGCTGCAGCCAGGCCGGGCTGAGCCAACCCTCTGCCTGCGGTGATGCAGCCGGCGTCAGAAAAAGGAGTGCCAAAAGGGCCTTGAGTGTCTGGCGAAGGATGCGCAGTGGTAAATACCAGACCACCTTGGAGAATGCCCAATACAGCAGCAGAAAGGCACCCAGGTAAATAAACCATGCAATCACATATTCGTCGGCAAGAAATTCCATAGAATTATCCGAAGCCCTCAGCTTTCTGAATCCGTAACAATAATGCGGTCCTGCCACTGTGCCTCAGGTACCCGGTCTTCAGGGATGGCAAAATGGCGCACAGAAATACCAGCCTGATGGACCGATTCCCTGCGGCCTGTCACCAGCGGATGCCAATCCGGCAGCGACTGCCCCTGTGCCAGGCGACGGTACGCACAGGTGGCCGGCAACCAGTCATAGCTTTGTGCGGCCTGCGCCGTCATGTCAAGGCAATCCGGAACACGCCGGAAGCGCTCGTTATAGACCGTACAGCGACACCCCTCCAGATCCAGAAAGCGGCAGGCCATATCCGTGTGATAGACCGTTCCGTCGTCCTCATCCTCAAGCTTATGCAGGCAGCAGCGTCCACAGCCGTCACACAGGCTCTCCCACTCCTCACGGCTCATTTCCTCAAGCCGTTTACGCTCCCAGAACCCAGTCATCAGCCGGAACGGTTTCTGCTGGCGGCCACTGCAGCCAGTTCCGCCTCCAGCTCTTCCTTTGAAGGCGGCATCTGCAGGTAGAAGCCTTGTTCCGCGATGGCTTCCAGAACATCAGGCGCACTGGCGCGCGCCAGCTTGCGTTCGGGTGTGAGCACCAGATCCAGTACCGGCTCGGGGGTGCCAAAAGAAGTTGTCAGGGACTCAGGCAGTTCCTCCAGGGATTGCCCGCGTTCCACAAACAGGTACATGCCTTCGCGGCGATTGCTCCGGTAGACACTGACAAAAAGTCGCTGGCTCATTGAAAATAGGTTTCCAGTTGTCGAATGTGGTCGGCAAGGAGTTTTCCCCGCCATCCTTCACGAAGGAAGGCCGGCACGCCACCATCCCGAAGTCCTTCCCTCACACCCGGTTCAAGTTTCCGACGCGGGGCAAGCAGCTCGGGTGGAACAGGCATTCCCTGAAGGAGCTTCTCGAGTGCTGACTTCACATTGCGGTAGCAGGCCTGCTCATCACGACTCAGCGGCGCTTCAATCAGGGCAATGTCCGCGTCGGGTGTCGCCAGTTCTTCCTCGATCACCTCGAGAATGACGCCGCCATGTTTACGCACGACCACCGGCGGCATACCGTCTATGCCCCCAAGGCTGGTAAGCGTTCGCGGCAGTGTGTCGGCAATCGCAAGCAACAGCTTATCAGCAACCACGCGCGACCGGGGCCGATCCAGGCTCCGACAAAGATGCTCCCGCCAGATGCACAGCCGGCGCAAGATCTGTTGTTGCTGTGGGCCGAGCTTCCAGCCACCGCGCAGCCTGAGGTAATAGTCATCGATTTCCCTTTGCTGGAGCAGTTGCTCTCGTGCAAAGGTTTCAGACTCCTCGACCAGCGCATCCAACAACCCACAGACCTCAAGCGTCCGCATCAGTTGCTCATGCAGTGGCAGGAGGTAATAAACATCTGCCAATGCATAGCGTTCCTGGGCCGCACTCAGAGGACGTGCCAGCCAATCCGATCGGGTAAGCGCCTTGTCCAGCGTTATATCAAAGTGGGCCTCCATCACACGGGCAAACCCCTTCGACAGTCCTTCCCCGGCCAGGGCAACGCCAAGCTGAAGATCGAGAACACCCGCCGGCTCAACCCTGAGCCATTCGCGAAACAGATCCAGATCCTCACTCATGGCATAGAGCAGTTTGGTCTGCCTCGGATTGGACAGGAACGCCCGGAATGCCTCGCAGCCTTCGGCAACGGACGGTTCAACGAGGCAGGCGTCGCGATCAGTGGCCAGCTGAACCAATCCCGGGCGGGCATAGAACGTATGGGTTCGTTCGAACTCCGAATCCACCGCCACCGGCTCACCCGGAGAGAGATCATCCAACCATTCCACCAGGTCCCGCACGGTATGCAGCCATCGTGGCTTGAGGTCTTCAGGCGATGGAAGCTGGCGACTCATTCTCATCCCACCAGCGGCCGCCTTCCGCGAAACGCATGGTTGAGCGTACTCCCATCAACCACTCCCAGCTCACCTCCTACGGGCAGGCCATTGGCCAGTCGCGAGATGGTAACACCGGTGCCTTCCAGTCGATCCGCAATGAAATGTGCCGTCGCTTCACCCTCCACCGTCGCATTGGTGGCCATGATCAGCTCACTGACACCGTTCTTTCGAACTCGCTCGAGAAGACGGTCCACTCCGATTTCCTCGGGCCCGATCCCATCAATCGGCGACAGGTGTCCCAGGAGCACAAAATAATGACCACGGTAGTCCCCTGACTGTTCAATCGCCGCCTGATCCGCGGGCGACTCAACAACGCAAAGCAACGAGGGATCGCGCCCTGGATCCTGACAGACAGGGCAGAGTGTATTCTCGGTAAACGTCTGGCAGGCTTCACAGCGCCCTATTCTCTCCAGCGC
>SLIH01000331.1 GCA_007135745.1 Halomonas sp.
ATGACGGCGCAGCTCTGCCATCAGCCCCCGCATTTCGTCGTGGCTGATGAACGTCGGTGTGCCGCCGCCCCAGTGCAGCTGGGTTGCCTTACGCTCCCGTCCGCCAAAGCGTTCGGACTGCTGGGCAATCTCCCGATAGAGCCGCTCCAGATAGGGTGCCGCTTTGTCCCGCTTTTTGGTCACAATCTTGTTGCAGGCGCAGTAGTAGCAAAGGTGCGCGCAGAAAGGAATGTGAAGGTAGAGCGACAGCGGGCGGCCTGATTCCCGGCTTTCCGCGGCAGCCCGGTCAAGGTCTTCAACCTTGAAGTCCGAGCTGAATTCGAGCGCCGTGGGATAGGATGTATAACGAGGTCCCGCAAGGTCGTATTTACGGATGAGGTTCTCGTTCCAGAGGAGGTTGTCGGCACCAGACACTATGGGAATCTCCTGAGTATGCGGGTTAAGTGATTGTATTCGGTTTCGCCGTCACCACCCTTGATTGAAGTCAAAAACACCTGGATCCGAGGTGGAAACAACGGTCTGGAAGTTTCAGTGCATGAAGTGTTGGTGAACGAAGGGAAGGGTCCATATTCCGAATAGAATCAGGCCGATACCCGCCAGACTGCGGAACAGTCGGGATTCCCGCAGGCGCATGACCTGGCGCGCCAAAAGGCCTGTGGCGACCATGGCGGGCAGGGTGCCCAGACCAAAGGTGAACATGATCAGCGCGCTGGTGGGTGCATTACCCTGCGCCAGTGCCCAGGCGAGTGTACTGTACACAAGCCCACAGGGCAGCCAGCCCCAGATGAAACCAAGCGGCAGGGCACGGCTGAGACGATCCACGGGCATAAAACGTTGGGTGAGGGGGGACAATCGTTGCCAGACTGGCGCACCAATCCGCTCGATCTGCATAACCCCGCTCCACCATTGGGCAACCGCCAATCCAAGAAGGATCAGCAGAACCCCTGCCAGGGTGCGCAGCACCATGCCTGCAGCAGGTGCAATCTCCACCAGTGTTGCGCCCACCAACCCCGCAAGAAGACCGATTACGCTGTAACTGAGAATGCGCCCGACGTTGTATCCCACCAACAGTTGCGCCTGGCGCCATCGATAGCCTGGCCCCACCGGCAGGGCAAGGCTCAGGGAGCTGGCAATTCCGCCGCACATTCCCAGGCAGTGGGTGCTTCCCAGGAGCCCGATCAGCAGCGCGGCGCCGAGCAGGGGGATCAACTCCGGCATCAGCGGTCCCGTTCGCTGTTCGGGTCGTCCCCGTCGGTATCACGCGTGCCGGGTCGGCGCGCCTCGGGGGGGATCATGTCGTCGTCGTCATCGTAAAGAATGCGATGGGCCGGGCCGTCCAGATCCTCGAATTGATCATTCTTCACCGCCCAGATGAAAACCCGGATCGCAATACCAATCAGAATGATGGACAGCGGAATCAGGATGTAGAGTATTTCCATAGGTTATCCAGACAGTGAGGCAACAGGGTGTTCCTTCCGGCCACTCTCGCCCCGCTCGGCGAGGTCGGATGTGCCGGTTGGTTCGGTTCCACCGAGCCTTAGAGCATTCATTACCACGACCACGGAACTTAAGGACATCCCCAATGCCGCGGCCCAGGGCGCCACCAGACCCGCCATGGCCAGAGGCAGGATGCTTCCGTTATACATCAGCGAAAGGGTCACGTTCTGACGGATGATGCGGCGTGTTCTGGGTGCCATAGTCAGTGCATCTGCCATTGGCGTCAATCCCTCGCCCAACAAAACGGCATCAGCCCGCAGGCTGGCGATATCACTGGATCCCGCCATGGCCACGGACAGGCGGGCCCCGGCCAGTACCGGCAGATCATTGAGCCCGTCGCCGACCATCATCACTCGATGCCCCCGCTCTTCAAGCCTGCGGATGGCTTCCAGCTTCGCCTCCGGGCTGAGAGCACCCTGCCACTCATCCAGCGGAAGATGCCGCCCCACGCGCTCCACCTGGTCGGAGCGGTCGCCGCTTAGCATGACCAGGTGGTAGCCGCGGGCCTTCAGCAGCTCAAGAGTGGATACGCTGTCGGGCCGCAATTGGTCATCCAGCGCGAAACGTGCCAGCCAGCCCTCTGGCCCTGCCAGGTAGATTGAAAGCGTCCCATCCCCAGGGGCTGAATCCGGCGGCTCAATACCCAGAACCCGCCCCACGAAATCAACGGTTCCAATGGCGTAGAACTGTCCTGCGACTTCACCGGTGATGCCTTCACCGGTGTAATGACGAGGGGAGGAGGCTGGGTGCGCGGGCGTTCCGAAGGCCCTGGCAACAGGGTGAATGGAATGGTGCTCCAGTGCCGAGGCCAGGCTGACGCACGCCTCACTGTCCAGGGGCCCCAACGTGGTGACACCCGCCAGAGTGAGGCGTCCATCGGTCAGTGTGCCGGTTTTGTCGAAGACCAGTGTGTCCACTGCTGAAAGGCTCTCGAGCGTTGTACCTCGGGTGGGCAGAAAACCGAGGCGTTGCAGTGCAGATGTGGCAGCGGTCAGCGCTGTGGGTGTGGCGAGTGAAAGGGCGCAGGGGCAGGTCGCAACCAGCACCGCCAGGGTGATGGCAAACGCCCTGGACGGATCAATCTGCATCCAGACGCCAAAGGTGGCAACCGATGCCAGAAGTACTGCACCCACAAAATAACTGGCAACCCGGTCGGCAATGACTGCCGTGCGGGGTTTCTCCTGTTGGGCCCGATCCAGCAGCCGCATGATGGCGCTTACACGGGTATCGCCCCCGGCCCGTTCGACCCGAACGACCAGGGGCCCTTCCGTATTGACCGTGCCGGCGGAAACAGGATCGCCCGGCACGCGATTGACGGGCAGGTATTCGCCCGTGAGCATGGATTCATCCAGAGCAGACTGTCCCTCCGTGATGGTTCCGTCGGCCGGGACGGTTTCACCGGGGAGCACCAGAACCTGATCACCGGCTGACAGTGACGCCGCAGGAACCGCCTCTTCCCGGTCCTCGCCGACGATTCGCCGTCTGGCTGTCCGGGGTACGGCATTAATCAGCGATACACCGGCAATGCCCGCGCGGTAACGGCCTCGCATCTCGAGAAAGCGTCCAAGACCGAGGAAAAAGGTAAACATGCAAACCGATTCAAAATAGACTTCTTCGCCCCCCTGAACGGTGACCCAGGCGCTGGCGATATAACCCCCATAGATGGCCAGGGAAACGGGGACATCCATGGTCGGATGACCGCTGCGCACATCGCGCAGGGCGGCTTGTAGAAACGGAAAGGCGCTGTATAGCACGACCGGTGTGGCGATCAACCAGCTGGCCCAGCGAAAAAGCTGGATCATGGCCTCATCCGTGCCGCTGGCAAGGCCGAATTGTAATGGGTAGGCTAGCATCATCGCCTGCATGCTCGCCACGCCGGCGATGCCAATGCGGATGATTGCGCGTTTCTGGTCGCGCTTCATCTGTGCTTCCCATTCGTTGGGTTGGAATGGGCTGGCCGTGAATCCAAGTTCCCGGATGGCGAGAAGTAACTCTCCAAGTGAGATCTGCGAGGATTCCCACACCAGATGAGCCCGTTGTGTGCTGTGGTTGATTGCTATGGACTGCACACCGGGGCGTTTTTCAAGATGTCGCTCAATCAACCAGATGCAGGCCGCACAGGTGATGCCTTCTACCATCAACCAGGTTTCGAGCGTGCCGTCCTCTCGCCGGTTGACCAGTTGCGCCTGCAGGGTTTCATCATCAAAAAGCTCACAGTCCCGGCGCACTTTCTCGTCAATGGCCTGGGGCGTGATCGTTGGTGTTGAGCGTTGCTGGTAGAACTGCTCCAGGCCCTCATTAACGATGGTTTCGCTGACCGCCCGGCATCCGTAACAGCAGAAATGACGCTGTTCCCCGGCCACCCTTGCTGTAATTTCCGGGCCGGGTGGCAGCGGTTCGTCGCAATGAAAGCAACCGGCAGAGGGGTGGGTCATGAAGTGGGAGCCTGTCGCCGGGGCCTGAGGGTGACGGATTCATTCTGGGGAATCACGGTTTCGCCTTTGAGGCGCCAATCGTTTCCGTCGTTGCGGATGTCCAGGTACCAGCGGCCATTCATGAGCTCCTGCGCCTGTACACGATAGCGCTGGTTACCTGCATGGGTTGCCGTCAGGCGCTGGTCCCGATCATTCAGTGTCGGATGGATCAGTTGCACGGACAGTTCATCCCAGTGCTGCTTCTCATCGGAGGCGAGGACAATCTCAATGACGTTATCATCAATAAAGCGAACAGTGGCTTCCAGGCCGAGAGCCGCAGATTCCAGGTCGCGACTGATTTCCATGTTGATCCCCATACCCTCATCATAATAATCAT
>SLIH01000290.1 GCA_007135745.1 Halomonas sp.
ATAGCGACATACAATGAGAAAAACGGAGAACTTGAATTCATCAGATCCTGAGCTGTTTTTGAGGCTCTTTATTTTTTCCTGAACGGGCGAAAAATGCCCCATTTTTAGCGGTTTCTGAAAATAATTTCAATCAAATTGCACCGGGGAGGTGCAAAACAAAATCTGCGAAGTATCTTTGCGCGATTTTTAAATAAACCACAATCCGTACAAGCTGCAATAATCACTTAAAAAGCTTGTTTTAATTCCCAAATGATACAACCTAATTTTTTCCTACCCGAACACAACCTTGAGTAAATCGGGGATAAATCAATAATTTCCAATGATCAGAAGAGAAGACATACGAAACATAGCCATAATTGCCCATGTCGATCACGGCAAGACAACTTTGGTGGACAACATCCTGGCATCCACCGGCCATTTTGGAGAGCGGGACAAGCCCATCGAGCAATTCATGGATCAGAATGATCTCGAAAGGGAGCGGGGCATAACAATTGTTTCTAAGAATATAACGGCCCTTTACAAAGGGATTCGCATCAACATCATCGACACACCTGGTCACGCCGATTTCGGAGGTGAGGTGGAGCGTGTATTGAATATGGCCGACGGGGTACTTTTGTTGGTCGATGCTTTTGAGGGACCTATGCCGCAAACGCGCTACGTGCTCTCCAAAGCGCTCGCCCTCAATAAAAAGGTAGTCGTGGTTGTCAACAAAGTGGACAAGGACAATTGCAGGCCTGAAGAAGTGCAGGAAATGGTATTTGATCTGATGTGCGACCTCGATGCCGATGAGGATCAACTCGATTTTCCCACCATTTACGGCTCAGCCAAAAACGGCTGGATGAGCGCCGACTACCGCGAAATTGCCGGCGATCTGGAACCCGTGGACCGGTTAAAGTTCAAGGACACCAAGCGCTACAAGGAACGGCTCAACCAGGCGCAGAAGAGTACCGGTGAAAAGGATGCCCTGGTGGTCATGGCGGGCACGGTACAGGGCGTGCCGGTGGTGGCCGTGGCGTTTGAATTCCAGTTTCTGGGGGGCTCCATGGGGGCCGTGGTGGGCGAGAAATTCGTCCAGGCGGTCAACCTTTGCCGGGAACAGCGGGTCCCGTTGATCTGTTTCTCCGCCAGCGGTGGCGCCCGCATGCAGGAAGCCATCGTTTCACTGATGCAGATGGCAAAGACCGCCGCCGCGCTGGAAAAACTCAAGGCGGATGGGTTGCCATTCATTTCCGTGCTCACCGATCCGGTTTTTGGGGGAGTCTCGGCAAGTCTAGCCATGCTGGGCGACCTCAACATAGCCGAACCTTTCGCCCTGGTAGGTTTTGCCGGTCCACGCGTTATTGAGCAGACGGTCAGGGAAAAGCTGCCGGAAGGTTTTCAGCGCAGTGAGTTTCTGCTGGAGCATGGTGCCATCGACATGATTGTCACCCGCGCTGAAATGCGTGCGCGCATTGCACGGCTGCTGTCCAAGCTCCAGCATCTGCCCGAACCGCCGCCTGACGAGTCTGAGAACCTCATCGAGGAAGCCGATGAACCCGGTGCCTGACGCCTCATCGTCGTTGGAAGACTGGCTCCAATACCTGGAACAACTCCACAGCAGCGAGATCGAACTGGGGCTGGAGCGTGTGCTCATTGTGTATCGGCGACTGGCGGCGAGCCGGCCAAGGTCACGGGTCATTACCGTTGCCGGCACCAATGGCAAGGGCAGTGCTGTTCATGCGATTGAGCAACTGCTGATTGGCAGTGATCGCCGTACCGGTGCCTATAGCTCCCCCCATATCCAACGTTTCAATGAGCGTATCCGCATCAACGGCGAGGAGGTTCCCGATCAGGTCATTACCGCCGCTTTTGCGAAGGTGGAAGAAGCCCGGAAGTCGGTGCCGCTGACTTACTTTGAGTTCGCCACACTGGGCGCCTTCTGTGTATTCCAGGAGGCGGATCCTGATTTCATCGTTCTCGAGGTGGGTCTGGGCGGGCGGCTTGATGCTGTGAACTGTATTGACCCCGACCTGGCCATTATCACCAGTATCGACCTGGACCATACGCAGTGGCTGGGTGAAGATCGGGACCTTATTGGTTACGAGAAAGCCGGCATTCTGCGGCCTGACATACCCGCGATCTTTGGTGATACTGATCCACCGGATTCCGTACTCCAGCAGGCCCGAGCCCAGAATGTGGACCTGAGAGTCCTTGGCAGGGATTTTGGTATGGAGGACGGCAACGCAGCCAGGCACATTGTGCTGGATGGACCGAACGGAGCCTGGACCCTGGAAACGCGCCATAATCTGACAACGGATCGGTTGGTTGCTCTGCAGGCCCTGCTGGACCTCGGTGTCGGCGTGGACGCGGCGACGCTTGAGCGTGCTGCACGGATTGCACCGCTTCCCGGGCGTTTTGAGCGGTTGCCGGGAAAACCGGAGGTGGTTCTGGATGTTGGGCATAACCCCCATGCCGCACGCTGGCTTGCTCAGCGGCTGGCGGATGAGGCGGGAGCGCGCCGCGTGTTGGCGGTGTATGCCTCACTCCGGGATAAGGATTCCGCCGGGGTGGTCGAGGCCCTGGTTGATCGTGTCGATGAATGGTTTCTCGCTGGACTGAGTGATCCGCGGGGGCAGAGCGCCGAGGCGCTCCATGAGGCCGTGGGTGATCGCCTGGAGGGGCGGATGTCCGGACTGCATGAAACCATTGCCGAGGCTCTTAAGGCGGCGCTGACCGGTGCCGCCGAGGATGATATCGTATTGGTTTTCGGCTCCTTTTATGCGGTAGGAGAGGCCAGATCATTCATGGCGTGCCGGCAGGAAGCAGGTTAAACTCGTATTGCCTGGGTGGTTGTTTCCACATTGACCGTTACGAGAGAAACGGGAGTCAACATTGGACGGTTTCAAACAGCGCATCATCGGGGCCCTTGTTATAGTGTGCCTCGCCGTCATTTTCCTTCCCATGCTGTTCGACGAACCCCACGAGGAGCGTCAGCGGCAGACGGTGGATATCCCACAGGAGCCTGATTTCCCGGAAGTCCGTGTGGAGGATCCCCAGCCACAGCCCGAGCCGGAAATGGAGGAATCGGTCCCAACACCTGAAGCAACGGTGGAGGAGCCACCGGAGCCGAGGGATGACGTAGCGGCTGTGGATGATCCACCGCAGGATGAGCCTTCCGCGCCAGACGAGGAGCCGGTGGAATCTCGGGCGGAACCTGTTGAGCCTGCCGAAACCCCCGAAGCTACCCAACCTGAACTGGAAGGCAGTTATCTGGTGCAGCTGGGTAGTTTCAGCAGTGCGGAGAACGCCCGTGGGCTGCGCGACAGTGTGCGCGAGGAAGGTCTGGAGGCGTATACGGAAACCATCAGCCGTGACGATCAGACGCTGACGAGGGTCTATGCCGGGCCTTTCCTGGACAAATCCGATGCCGAAGCTGCAAAAAAGCTTCTCGATGAAACCTTTGGGCTGCAGACACTGGTTGTTACCGGCGGTTGACCCCGATTTGCCGTCAGGGGTTCGGAATCCGCTTCGATTTCCTGCTAGAATTCGTGTCTTTGATTCGCGCCTTGCTGAAGGCGCGAATTTCATTTCTCGCCAGAGAGAACAGTCAGCTCGATCAGTCATCGTATGGCCTGTGATGATGGGTACAGTCCGCAATTCGGTTATGGGAAGGATGATCCCATGCCAGGCGCAATCTGACGTGGGGAGCCGATGAACGCACTGATCTGGGTTGATTGGGTCATCATCGCCATCATTGGGATTTCGACCCTGGTGAGTCTGTGGCGCGGTTTTGTGCGCGAAGCCATGTCTCTGGTGGTCTGGATCGGGGCCTTTATCATCGCTCGGACCTTCCATCCGAATCTTCAGGTCCTGCTGGCGGATACGGTGGAAACGCCGGGAATACGGATGGTGATGGCGTTCGCCATTCTTTTCGTTGGCACACTTATCGTGGGGGCTCTGGTTACAAGGGCACTTGCGCGACTGGTCGAAGCCACCGGATTGTCGGCCACGGATCGCATGCTTGGCACCTTCTTCGGGTTGACCCGTGGCGTACTTCTGGTGGTGGTGGCATTGGCGCTGCTGCGCATGACCCCGGCCACCGAGGACAGTTGGTGGGACGCCTCGGTGACCGTAGAGGAGCTCAGCAAAGTGGAAGCCTGGACCCGGGACGTGCTTGGCGATGACATTGAGCGTTTTCTCTCTGCCGGGAACGACGGAGAAGACCATGATCCAGCCTCGGAGGCCATGCGCGAAGGGGCACGGCACCTCATGGAAGAAAAGGTGCGTGAAATTCAGCGGGAACAGAGTGCG
>SLIH01000055.1 GCA_007135745.1 Halomonas sp.
TTCAGCGTGATCATGGCACATTGATCCGTCAGGCCATGGCGCGTCTTGAAGAGGGTGGTACGCTGATTTTTTCCACCAATTTCCGCCGCTTTCAGATGGACGAAGGGGTGGCATCGGCGTTCAATGTGGCGGATGTGACGGGGTGGTCAATAGACCGGGACTTCGCCAGAAATCAGCGAATTCACCGTTGTTACTTTATCCGCCATCAGAAGTCGTAGCGGATACCGGCGCCGGACTGCCAGATCTGTATGTCGGTTTCGGTGGTATCGGTATCGGAGTGGAGGCGGCCATACTCGAAAAACAGCACGCTGTTACCGATAAAATCCAGGTCAAAGCCGAACAGGAAGCTTTCGCCGAAGTTGCCCTTCAGGTAATCCTCGTCAATGTTGCCCAGCGGGAATTCACCCAGGGCGCTACCCTCTGCCGAGGTCTCCACGTAGCTCATGCCGAACTGGGCGTAGAGGCGAGAGAACATGCTCCAGGAGTAGGATAGCCCGATGTAGGCGCTGGCGTAGTAATCGATCTGCACGGCGAGATCGGGGCGAATGATTTCTTCTTCGCTGTAACCCCCACGAAGCTCCAGACGCACAAAATCGGTCATGAAACGGCCGAAAACAGCGCTTGCGCCAGGGGTGTTTCCCCGTTCGTGTTGGTCGCCCACGGAGCGGTGGCGGAAATTGTTGCCCATAAGACCCAGATAATAGGTACCTTCCTTGCCCTCTGGGCTCGGTGGCTGGGGAGGTTGTTGCGGCTGCTGTTGCGCGTGCAGGGGCTGGGCTGCAAGCAAAAGGACAAGCACAAGGCTGTATACAAAGGTGCATTTCATAAAGGGAGCCATTCCTTCCCGGTCCCGATCCGTGCTGGATCCGCAAGAGTTCCCGGCATTACCTTCCCACCGGACAGGCCCTGATTGTGCCGTCGCGGCTGGCTCCTGTCATCGAAGCCTGTCACAAACCCGACGGCTCAGGCATCATTATCGCCGACCAATCCCTCTTCCCGGGCGAGAAGCAACTGAACATAGACGCTGTTCTCGGCAATCTGGGGGTCCATGCCCTCGCGTATCATCAGATCGCGATGGCGTTCCATCAGTTCTTCAGGGCTGAGGTGGCGCAACAGCCTACTCAGGTGAGCGATTTCAAAGGTGGGTTGGGTGTTGAGGCTCTCGCAGAGCAGCTCAAGCATCTGTTCGTCGGGATCCAGCCCGTCAATAAAAACGGTGACTTCAGCCAGGTCTTCATTCATCTCCCTCAGGACATCAATCGGCGCCACGCCCTGGGTACGGAAATAGTCATCATCCAGTATCCGTTCCTCCGGGTCCTCCCCAAGCCATTCATCCTCGGGCATCAGAATGACGTACTTGATCTGGCCGTCTGCCAGGCTCCACGCCACGGCTGTTGGGAAAAGCCGGGGGCCGTTGTCATCGAACTCGAATTTCAGGAACTGGGGGATCCGCATTGATCAATTGTTTCCTTTGTTCGTGCATTGGACCTGCATGATAAACTCAGCCATTATTTTTGACGACCGACATCCGCCGTGCGACTGGAGTGAAACAACCCGTTATGGACTCGTCCTCATTCAACCAGGGGCTACTCAGCTTCCTGCAGCGTTCCCCGACTCCCTACCATGCCGTAGCCAATTTGAAGGCGGCCCTTGATGAGGCCGGATTCAAACAGCTGGATGAACGCGAGCCCTGGACACTGGAGCTGGCGCAGGGTTACTACGTTACCCGCAATGACTCCGCCATTGTGGCCTTCCATACCGGGCAGCATCCACCCATGAGCGCGGGGTGGCGAATGATGGGGGCGCATACGGACAGTCCCTGCCTGCGCGTTAAGCCGCAGCCGGAGCTGGAGCAGAAAGGGTGTTTCCAGTTGGGGGTTGAGGTGTATGGGGGGGCTCTGCTCAACCCCTGGTTCGACAGGGATCTGTCCATCGCTGGCCGGGTGACGGTAGAGGACCATAAGGGTAGGCGCCGGGATGCGCTCATTGATTTCGCGCGGCCCGTCGCCACAATACCCAGCCTGGCCATCCATCTTGATCGTGAGGCCAACAGCAGTCGCAGCATCAATGCCCAGAAGGATCTTCCGCCAATACTGATGCTTCAGGGCGAGCAATCGGACCGGTCTTTTCGCACGCTGCTTCTGGAACAGCTCCGTGCAGAGCATCCGAAGCTTGAAGCACTGCAGGTGCTGGATTATGAGCTCAGCCTTTACGATACCCAGCCGGCATCGCTGGTGGGCCTGCGGGAGGAATTCATTGCTTCGGCCCGGCTGGACAACCTGTTGAGCTGCTACATCGGCCTACAGGCCTTGCTGCGGGCGGACGGTGAAAAGCCAACGGTATTCGTTGCCAACGACCATGAGGAAGTCGGCAGCATGACCGCCGAAGGCGCCCAGGGGCCTTTCCTGCAATCGGTGCTCGAGCGCTGGGTCGATGGCGAGCCCTACCATCAGGCCATGTCCGCCTCAATGATGATGTCCGTGGACAATGCTCATGCGATCCACCCCAATTTTGCGGATCGTCACGACAGTCAGCACGGTCCGGTGATCAATCAGGGGCCGGTTATCAAGATCAACAACAACCAGCGTTATGCGAGCAATAGTCGCACCAGTGCGCTCTTTCGTCAGCTCAGCGAATCCCTGGAGCTACCCTGCCAGAGTTTCGTGGTGCGGTCGGACATGGCCTGTGGCAGCACCATCGGCCCTCTGACGGCGGGTAACCTGGGTGTGAAAACGCTGGATGTCGGGGTGCCGCAGCTTGCCATGCATTCCATTCGGGAGTTGGCTGGTGCCGAGGATGCGTTCAATCTTTTTCAGGTGCTCTGCACCTACTTCAACCAGGACCGGCTTTGGGATAGCCCGTAATGGTTTAACGACGGAGAAGCTTATTATGCTCAAGAAAGGCGACGAGATTCTGGTGGCAAACCGCCGGCTGTTTCCCGAAGACAGGCCCGGTTCTGGATGAACCTGACGGAGAGTGCCCGGGAAGAAGCGGATTTCAATTCCTGACGTGCGCCAGGCTGGTTGGGCAGGGAAATGGCTCCCCGAGCTGGGCTCGAACCAGCGACAAACGGATTAACAGTCCGTTGCTCTACCAACTGAGCTATCGGGGAAGCACTCAATCACAGGCGCGGATATTACGTGGCGATGCCGGGGCCGTCAAGATCCCTCCCAGATTATTCAATATCCATGGAGTTCAGTGACCTGATGTCTGAAACCAAAGCCGATTTTCCTCCGTTCTCGCCGCCGCTCTGGCTTCGGAACGGGCACCTGCAGACCATGTGGCCAACGCTGTTCCGTCGCCTCGAGACAGGGCCGGATATCTGTGAGCGCCTGACCACGCCGGATGATGACTTTCTGGACCTGGATTGGTACCAGAGGGGGCATAAGCGTCTGCTCATCATCAGTCACGGACTGGAAGGCTTCAGTCGCAGACCCTATATGCTGGGTATGGTGGAAGCGGCGCTTGGTGCCGGCTGGGACGCGCTGGCGTGGAATTTCCGCTCCTGCAGTGGCGAAATGAATCGCCAGCCCCGTTTCTATCACAGTGGAGCCACCGTCGACCTGGATACGGTGGTGCGCCGTGCGCTTTCAGATGGCGCTGAATACGACAGTATTGCTTTGGCAGGCTTCAGCATGGGCGGCAACATTACCCTGGTCTATCTGGGTCAGCAGGGCAGGGAACTCGACAGCCGCATTGTGGGTGCCACCGTCTTTTCCGTGCCCTGTGATCTGGCGGGAAGTGCTGATCAACTGGCTCTGCCGGCAAATCGCATTTACATGCGCCGTTTCATGAATGAGTTGCGTTCCAAGATGAAGGACAAACACCGTTTATACCCGGATCTTATTGATCTCGAGGGTATCGAATCCATGCGCAACTTCCATCAGTTCGATAACCGCTACACGGCGCCCTTGCACGGATTCAAAGACGCCGAGGATTACTGGTACCAGTGTTCCAGCCGGCGTTTTATCGGTGAGATCCAGGTGCCGGCCCTGATCGTCAACGCCCAGGATGATCCCTTTCTCAGTCCAGCCAGCTACCCGGAAAAGGAAGTGGCCGGCAACCCGCGGGTCAAATTGGAAACCCCTCGCCACGGCGGCCATGTGGGCTTCGTCAGCCGTGACGGCAACGGTCTGTACTGGTCCGAACGCCGCGCCATGGCGTTTCTGAACTCGGTGGTGGGCGCAGAGTCGGAGTCATGATCCGACCTGAAACCTGCGACTTGCGACCTGTAACCGCTTCCTATTCCAGCATCGGCGCCAGCACTTCCCACACATTATCCAGAA
>SLIH01000161.1 GCA_007135745.1 Halomonas sp.
CGGATGCGTCGGATCGGCTGGATTATGTGGTGAAAATGACGGGCCGATCAGCCAACAAAACCATGGATCTGGTGGAAGACACCATGCCCATGACCGCCGAGCTCAAATCGCAAGCGGAAGCGCTGCGAACGGATTGGGGGCGGTTGCGCCGGCGTGAGATGAAGCCCTCTGAATTCCGGGAGCTCTATCGGCGCATGGATGGTTTTCTGGATCGGGTCTGCACGGATTCGGATCGTGTTCATCATAACCTGTCCGAGATTCTCCTGGCGCAGGATTACCAGGATCTGACGGGGCAGGTGATTCAGAAGGTGACCAATCTGGTGCGCGAGGTGGAGGACAACCTGGTCCGGCTGATGGTTATGGCCAGTGATGTGGATCGCATCGCCGGGGTTGTGCATGATTTTGAACAGCCCGAAAAGAGTCAGGATAAGGGTGAGGGACCACAGATCAACGCGGAAAAACAAAAAGAAGAGGTGGTGGCCAACCAGGATGAGGTTGACGACCTTCTGTCCAGTCTGGGTTTCTGAGGAGCGGTTGCATGGCGTTGGATGCAGATGAAGAGATTCTGCAGGATTTTCTGGTAGAGGCAGGTGAGATTCTCGAACAGTTGTCAGAACAGCTGGTGGACCTTGAGAATCACCCCGATGACATGGATCTGCTGAACGCCATTTTCCGCGGTTTTCATACCGTAAAGGGCGGGGCTGGTTTCCTGCAGCTTGGTCCTCTGGTGGACTGCTGCCACAAAGCCGAAAATGTCTTTGACACTCTCCGCAACGGTAAGCGGTCAGTCAACTCCGACCTTATGGATGTGGTGCTCAAGGCGCTTGACTGGGTCAACGCCATGTTCGACCAGGTCCGGAATCGCGAAGAACCCACCCCCGCCGACCCGGCACTCCTTGATCAACTGGCCGTGCTGGCCAAGCCGGAATCCGAAGACGAATCCGTCCCGGAGCAAGAATCTGCGGCGCCTTCCAGTGCGGAAGATCAAACGGCCGATACCGCGCAATCGGAAACAGCGGAAGGCGATATAACGGACGAAGAGTTTGAGCAACTGCTGGACGCCATTGAGGATGAGAAAAGTGAGGGCACAACCAAGGCGTCAGATGGCGGGGCAGAAGAGGGAGGGAGCTCTGGTGTCGGGAATGACGAGATTACTGATGACGAATTTGAAGCTCTGCTGGACCAGCTTCATGGCCAGGGCCGCCACGCGGGAGCACCTGCCGGCGGGGAGGCCGAACAGGCGCAAAGCGATGCCAGGGAAAGCGCGGCAGGCGACAGTGGCCCTGAACAGCCCAAGGATCCGTCCGGTGACGGCGACGAGATCTCCGAAGACGAATTCGAATCCCTTCTTGATCAGTTGCATGGCCCGGGTAACTTCAAGGGCGCTGTGAGTGGCGATTCTCCGGGCAGTGATTCGGGGTCTGCACCTGAGGAAGCCGCTGCGAGCGAATCCAGCGGTCCGACACCAACGCCCTCCGAGGACAAAGCGTCATCGTCCAGCCAAGGTCCTGTGCCAGAGAAGGGGGGTGTTGCTGAATCCTCCGATACGAAGGCGGCTCCTGAAGCCTCCAAACCGGCGCCTCCCGAGAAAAAATCCGGTTCGGCCCCGCCCCGGGAGCAGGCCCCGGCAGAAACAACGGTTCGAGTGGACACCAGTCGCCTGGACGACATCATGAACATGGTCGGGGAGCTGGTGCTGATTCGTAATCGGCTCAAGCGGCTCAGCGACGAACTGGAGGATTCGCGGGTCCAGAAAACCGTTTCCAACCTTGATGTGGTAACCGGTGACCTGCAGTCCTCTGTCATGCAGACCCGCATGCAGCCCATCAAAAAGGTTTTTGGCCGTTTCCCGCGAGTGGTTCGTGACCTTGCACGCAGTCTCGAGAAGGAAGTCAATCTGAGCATGAGCGGCGAGGACACGGATCTGGACAAGAATCTGGTAGAGGCCCTGTCCGATCCCCTTGTCCACCTCGTGCGCAATGCCGTGGATCATGGCGTGGAGATGCCGGATGTACGGGAGAAAAATGGTAAACCCCGAGTAGGACGTGTGGCGCTGTCGGCCGAGCAGGAAGGCGATCACATTCAGCTTGTGATCGAGGATGACGGTGCGGGTATGGATCCGGATGTTCTGCGGCGCAAGGCGGTCGAGAAAGGGGTCTATGACCAGGATGCAGCTGACCGGCTGACGGATAGTGAGTGTTTTCAGCTGATTTTTGCGCCGGGTTTTTCCACCAAGACAGAGATCTCCGACGTCTCCGGGCGAGGGGTCGGTATGGACGTGGTGAAAACCAAGATCAATCAATTGAATGGATCAATCAATATTGATTCCGAGCTCGGTCGTGGGTCCAGGATCATTATCAAGGTGCCGTTGACCCTGGCGATCATGCCCACGCTCATGGTCAAGCTGGATGAACAGTCCTTTGCGCTGCCCCTGGTCAACGTAGTGGAAATTTTTCACCTCGACCTGACGAAAAAGAATGTGGTTGATGGTCGGGAATGTATTGTGGTTCGGGACCGCGTCTATCCTCTGTTCCACATCAAGAAGTGGCTTATCCAGGGTGGTATGGGTGAGCCGGAACCAGAGGACGCCCACGTCGTCATTGTCGCCGTGGGTACCAAACGGGTGGGCTTTGTGGTGGACCAGTTGATCGGGCAGGAAGAAGTCGTCATAAAGCCGCTGGGGAAGATGCTGCAGGGAACTGCCGGAATGGCCGGTGCCACCATTACCGGTGATGGCACCATCGCCCTGATTCTTGATGTTCCCAGTCTGCTTCAGAGTTACGCGCGCTGAGTCTGCGCAGGAATATGGATGCTCGATCTGTGAGTACTTTCTCGTCTTTATCGCTGGAGCCAAATGATGACGGTTTCCGTCCTGGTTGTTGATGATTCCGGTTTCTTCCGTAAACGCCTGACGGAAATCCTGAGTGCCACCGGAGAAATCCGTGTCGTGGGTGCGGCGACCAACGGGCGCGAAGCCGTTGAGATGGTGGAGAAACTGCAGCCGGATGTCGTAACCATGGACTATGAGATGCCCGTTATGGATGGCATCACTGCTGTGCGGCAGATCATGGAAAAACGCCCGACGCCGGTGCTCATGTTTTCTTCACTCACCTACGAAGGTGCCCGCATCACTCTGGATGCCCTTGAGGCGGGGGCCGTTGATTTCCTGCCCAAAAACTTTGAGGAAATCGCGCGCTCAAACAGCAAGCTGCAGGAAATTCTGCGAAAGCGTATTCTGGAAGTGGCTCGCAGCCGGGTGCGTTCAGCGCCCGCGGGCAATGGGGACGCTGCCACAACGAAAAGCAGAACGGATTCGGCCAGCAGCGCTGGAGCGCGTCCTCAGTCCAGGGATGCTTCTTCCCGTACGGCCCCGAGCCGGGGAGAGGCGACGCCCTCGGTTGATCGTGGCAGAACCCGTAAGACACCTGCGCGTCATTATGACGTTGTGGCGATTGGTACTTCCACAGGGGGGCCCATTGCCCTGCAGAAGGTCCTTGCCGGTTTGCCTGCTGATTTTCCGTCGCCGCTTCTGCTCATTCAGCACATGCCAGCCAGTTTCACACCGGCCTTTGCGGAACGGCTGAACAAGCTCTGCAAGATACGTGTTCGCCAGGCGGAAGATGGCGATCGCCTGGAACCAGGTCTGGCATTACTGGCTCCGGGCGGCAAGCAAATGCTTGTGGAGAAGAAGGGCGGGACAGCGACCGTTCGGATCATTCCGGATGACGGACGACTCAATTATCGCCCCTGTGTCGATGTCACCTTTGGCTCGCTGGCACGTAATTTTCCCGGGAAAACCCTTGGGGTCATCCTCACCGGCATGGGAGCCGACGGCAAGGAAGGCTGTCGCATGATGAAGCAATCGGGCTCGGTCGTCTGGTCCCAGGATGAGGCGACATCGGTGATCTACGGTATGCCCATGGCCGTTGCCCGTGCCGGGCTGACGGACGAAGTACTTCCTCTCGAACGTTTTCCCCAGCGGCTGACCGAAGGGGTGGTGTAATGGACCTGCTCAGTCTGCTGGGGGTGATACTGGCCTTTGCAGCGATACTGGGCGGCAACCTTCTCGAAGGAGGCACCCTGGCATCGCTTATGGATGCCCCGGCCGCCGTTATTGTTATTGGCGGCACCCTGGCGGCCATTACACTTCAAACCTCCATGCCCACGCTGAAACGTTCCCTGCATCTGCTGAGCTGGGTCTTTTCCCCTCCGGATTACAGCATGGAGGCAGCGGTGGAAAAGGTTGTCGGATGGAGCATGAAGTCCCGCAAGGAGGGCATCCTC
>SLIH01000091.1 GCA_007135745.1 Halomonas sp.
AGCAGCTGGAAGGTACTGGTGTGCGAGTAGCCCGTGACGGTGATGAAATTAATCTGATTATGCCCGGCAACGTGACTTTCGATATAGGCAAGTCGGACATTCGTTCCTCATTCCATGGCACGCTGGAGTCTGTTGCCCTTGTGGTTAAGGAATATGATCAGACCGCCATTGCCATTGCGGGCCATACCGACAGCACCGGGGGCTTTGAGTTGAATCAGCGCCTGAGCGAGGAGCGCGCTGAGTCAGTCGCAGGGTTCCTGCTCAATCAGGGTGTGGCACAGGGTAGGCTGCATACGCGCGGTTTGGGTCCCCGTTACCCGATTGCGAGTAACGATACGGAGGCCGGCCGGCAGGAAAATCGCCGGGTGGAAATACAGTTGATGCCGATGGAGTGATCCTGCTCGGGAAGGTGTCCGGCGGGCTTGTGGGGCGCCGGACGGTTTCTGGGGCGAACTGTCTCAGGAATGACGGTTGATCCAGTCCTCAATCCTTCCCCGGACTTCTTTCAGACGATCTTCACCGCTTTTGCGGACTTCGTCCATCTGCTCCCGCGCGGAAGCCGCTTTTTCGCGTAATTCGTTAATCTGTTCCAGTGTTTTTGCTTTCAGTTCTTTTGCAGCCTTCTCGCTCTCGGCTTTGGCCTGCTTCTCTTCCAGCTGGACCTGGAGCCGTTCAATCTGCTTGTCCCAGTAGTCCTTCTGCTTTTCCAGTTTCTCGATCAGCGTGTCTTTAATGGACATGGGTGTGCTCCTTTTCACCGTTGGGGGATTCCCAATCTATTGGAGTTAAGGGGCAAGGAGCAAGGGATGGAAAGTTACAAGTTGCGAGTTGCAAGTTACAAGGAAAAGCTCTGTGGCAGGCATAGGATGCGCTGAGCAGAGCGAACCGCATCAGATACTCAGGCGGTACGGAAGAGGGAGCAAGGGGCCAGCTGCGCTGGCCCCTGATGCCTGGTTGTTTTAGAACAATACCCGGCAACGGATGGTGCCTTTGACCGCGCGGAGTTTCTTCAGCGCGATGTCGCTGTAGGCTTTGTCCACGTCAATGACGACATAACCAATGTCCTCATTGGTCTGCAGGTACTGGCCGCAGATGTTGATGTCGTTCTCCGAGAAGACCTGGTTGATCTCGGACATGACGCCCGGAATATTCTCGTGGATGTGCAGCAGGCGGTGCTGGCCCGGATGTGAGGGCAGTGCCACCTGTGGGAAGTTGACGGAACCTTCGGACGTACCGTTATCGCTGTACGTTGAAAGCTTTTCGCTCACTTCCAGGCCAATGTTTTCCTGGGCTTCGATGGTGCTGCCGCCCACATGAGGCGTCAGGATGACATTATCGAATTCCCGCAGCGGAGATACGAATTCCTCATCATTGGATTTGGGCTCCACAGGGAAAACGTCGATGGCCGCACCCAGCAGCTTGCCACCACGCATGGCGTCCGCGAGGGCTTCGATGTCGACAACGGTTCCGCGCGAGGCGTTGATGAGGATGCTGCCGTCCTTCATCTGCTCCAGTTGCTCGCCCGCAATCATGTTGCGAGTTGATTCGGTTTCGGGCACATGGAGCGTGACAACATCCGACAGCCTCAGCAGCTCCTTCATGGATCCCACCTGGGTGGCGTTGCCGAGTGGCAGCTTGGACACCACATCATAGAAATAGACGTGCATGCCCAGAGATTCCGCCAGAACGCTCAGTTGGGTTCCAATGTTGCCATAGCCAATGATGCCAAGGTTCTTGCCCCGGACCTCATAGCTGTTTTTGGCGGATTTCATCCACTTGCCGCGGTGTGCAGCGGCGTTTTTCTCCGGAATGCCACGGGAGAGCATGATGGCTTCGGAAAGAACAAGTTCCGCCACGCTACGGGTATTGGAATAGGGCGCATTGAAAACCGCAATCCCACGAACGGTGGCTGCTTTCAGGTCGACCTGATTGGTGCCAATACAGAAGCAACCAACGGCAACCAGTTTTCTCGCCGCTTCAAAAACCCGCTCGGTGAGCTGGGTGCGCGAGCGAATGCCGATAAAGTGAGCATCGGCGATTTTTTCCACCAACTCATCTTCCGGCAGGGAGTGAGTGAGGTATTCGATATTGGTGTATCCGGCTGCATTGAGCGCCTCGACCGCCGATTGGTGGACGCCTTCCAGCAGCAGAATGCGAATTTTGCTCTTGTCGAGTGACGTCTTTGCCATTGGGAATCCAGATTATAATGTTGAAAAATGTATTTAAAACAATATGCTACGCGATTCGCCGCATTAAAAGAGCAGCTATGATAGCATAAGTCGCCCAATTATTGGTTTCTTCATGGGCCTGGTATGTTTCCGGGCTCAATTCCAGAGGATTATCACTGCTTATGAGCACGACGGGTACAGCCTTTGACCTCGAGAAATTATCCGCGCTTCTCACGGATGGTGGGAAGGTATTGACGGACGAAGAGGATCTCAAGAGCTACGGGTGCGACTGGACCCGCATCCATGAACCGGCGCCGAGCGCTATTGTGCTGCCGAGAAGTACGGCGGAAGTGCAGGCGTTGGTGCGCTTTGCCAATGAGCACCGGATCGCCCTGGTGCCGTCCGGCGGGCGCACCGGGCTAAGCGCTGGTGCGGTGGCGGCCAATGGCGAGATCGTGGTGGCCTTTGACCTTATGAACCGGATTCTGGAGTTCAATGCCAGTGATCGTCTGGTGCGCTGTGAAGCGGGCCTGGTGACCGAGCAACTGCAGGATTTTGCCGAGGAGCAGGATCTGTACTATCCGGTTGATTTCGCCTCTGCGGGTTCCAGTCAGCTGGGTGGGAATCTCTCCACCAATGCCGGTGGGATCAAGGTGATCCGTTACGGCATGAGCCGGGACTGGGTGGCCGGCCTGACTGTGGTGACCGGCCGTGGTGAGGTGCTGGAGCTCAACCGGGGGCTGGAGAAGAACAATACCGGCTACGATCTTCGCCAGCTCTTCATCGGCGGCGAGGGCACCCTCGGGTTCATCACCGAGGCGACCATGAAGCTCACCCGTCAGCCGTCCCATCTCACGGTCATGGTGCTGGGGCTTAATGATCTGACCAATACCATGGATGTGCTGCAGGCCTTTCAGCAGAAGATCGACCTGACCGCCTATGAATTTTTTTCCCATAACGCCATCAAGCATGTGCAGGCGCATGGGGACGTGCCCGCACCCTTTGAATCCGAAGCGCCTTACTACGCACTGCTGGAGTTTGAGGCCATTTCCGAGGGCGTCATGGAGCAGTCCATGGAACTGTTTGAACAGTGTGTGGAATCCGGCTGGGTCATTGACGGCGTCATCAGCCAGAGTGAGGCGCAGGCGGACAAGCTGTGGCAGCTCCGTGAACGGATCTCGGAATCCATTGCCCCGCGCACACCCTATAAGAACGATCTGTCGGTTCGTGTATCCCGTGTCCCGGAGTTTCTGACCGAGATCGATAATGTGGTCAAGGATCACTATCCGGATTTCGAGATCATCTGGTTCGGCCATATCGGCGATGGCAATCTGCACCTGAACATCCTCAAGCCCGAGGATATGGAGAAGAGCGAGTTCTTCAGTAAGTGCGAGGAAGTGAACAAGTGGGTCTTCGAGATTGTTCAGCGCTATGAAGGCAGTGTTTCAGCCGAGCACGGCGTGGGAATGGTCAAGAAGCCTTACCTGGGCTACAGCCGCAGTCCGGAGGAGATTGCGGTGATGCAGGGGATCAAGAAGGTGTTTGATCCCAATGGCATCATGAATCCCGGCAAGCTGATTGATGCTATGTAGGAGCAAGGAGCAAGGAGCAAGGAGCAAGGAGCAGCACTCCTTGCTCCTTTATTCTTGCTCCTCGCGCCTCTCCAGATATTCCTGAAGCAACGGCATGAAATTCGTCTTCACCCCGAGCCTTTTCATCATCCAGTAGTGCCCGGCAATCATGCGGTCGATCAGTATGCTTTCCACGGGTGGTTTGAAGGCGTCCAGGTACTGGAAAATGGTGGATGTCTTTGCCGCGATCTGGCGGTGGACGTCCGCTTCCCGGTAATCGTAGGGTTGGTTTTCCGGTAAGAGCGGCTGGATCAGGATGTTGCGCCACATGGCGTAATATTCCGGAGCAATGGGAGGGTGGTCCGCTACCCGGGCGCCCAGGTGGATTAGGTACTGGTCCAGAGCCTGATAATCTTGCCGCAGGGCCGCAAGGATGGCGTTGCGGTAGGCTTCGACTACATAGGGCCGGAGCTTTTTGACGCAGCCGAAGTCATAGATGATGACGGTTCCGTCAGGGCGGTAGGCGAAATTACCGGCAT
>SLIH01000314.1 GCA_007135745.1 Halomonas sp.
ACCAGGGCAACGTCCGTGGAGGTGCCACCCATATCAAAGGTCAGCAGCGCCTCTTCGTTCAGGCAATCCCCCAGGAACCGTGCCGCGGCCAGGCCACCGGCGGGCCCGGACAGCAGCAGATTGACGGCCCGATTACCCGCCTGATCCAGCGCGATAGTACCTCCGGAAGACTGCATCATGCTTACCGGCGCACGCCCAAGCCCATCGGCAAGACGTTTGAGGTAACGTTGCACCAGGGGGCCCAGCCAGGCATTAAGCCAGGTAGCAATGCCCCGCTCATATTCACCGGCTTCCGGCAAAACCTCAGAGGAGCGGCTAACAAACACCGAATGGTTCAGCGCCTCGGCAATACGCTGCTCGTCAGAGCAATCAAGAAAGGAAAAAACAAGGTTGATGGCGAGCGCTTCGACCCCTGCAGCATGAATTTGGTGCACCAGATCATCCAGCGCCTGGTCATCCAGACGCTGTACCACCTCACCAGCACTTCCAGTGCGAGCGTTCACACCAAAACAGAGCTCAGACGGCACCGGCGGAATATCCGGCTGCGGCTGAAGATTGTAAAGCTCGGAGCGGTTCTGACGGCCCAGGGTAAGCACATCCTCCAGACCCTGGTTGGCGACATAGGCCGTCGGTACACCTTTTCTTTCCAGCGCCGCGTTCGTGGCCACCGTGCTGCCATGCACAACCCCCAGCGCACCCTTTTTTGCGGCCTCCAGCAACCCCATCTCGCCAATGCCCTGAAGAATGGCACGGGAGGGATCCCCGGGCGTGGACAGCACCTTGTGTATCCGCAGGCGCCCGCCCTCATGGCAGACAAAATCGGTAAAGGTGCCGCCGGTATCGACGCCGAGCCAGGCTGTCACGCGCTCCGTCATTGATCCGCTGTTCCTCTTCGTTTAGGGAGCCTCTGATTAAGTCCCGAATCGCCTCTGCGTGACTTAATCAGAGGCTCCTTAGCTTTCAAAATCGATGAACATGGCATAATGGGTCTCTATTTCATCATAACTGCACACCCTTTGCTTCTTGCCTGATGTCAGGAGGTCCCATTGCCCGAACTGCCGGAAGTAGAAACCACCTGCCGCGGTATCAGACCCCATCTGGAAAACCGCATTGTTCGGGAGGTCCGAGTACAGAACCCTTCACTGCGCTGGCCGGTGCCAGAGGATCTGGCCACGAAACTCGCCGGCATGCGGATCGAGTCGGTAGACAGACGTGGCAAATATCTGCTTCTGCGGGTTGCCGACGGAGCCGTTATGGTCCATCTGGGGATGTCGGGAAGCCTGAGAATCGTCGATGATGGGGCTCCCAGACGAACCCATGATCATGTGGAGCTGGTCCTCGAAGACGGGCGCCTGCTGCGCTTCAATGACCCCCGGCGCTTCGGTGCCTGGCTCTGGGCCGATGACTGCTCCGCTCACCCCCTCCTCAGAAACCTGGGTCCGGAGCCGCTGAGCCCCGAGTTCGATGGTGATTATCTTTACCGTCTGTCACGAGGTCGCCGTGCCGCCATCAAAAGCTTCATCATGGATCATCATGTGGTCGTGGGCGTGGGTAATATCTACGCCACCGAAGCACTTTTTACCGCAGGCATCCATCCTGCTCGCGCCGCAGGCCGGGTTGGCGCCGCACGCTACCGGAAACTGGCCATGACCATCAAATCCGTACTCGAGCAAGCCATTGAGCAGGGCGGCACCACGCTGCGAGACTTCATTAACAGTAATGGCCAACCAGGGTACTTCCGTCAGTCCCTGGCGGTTTACGGTCGCGCCGGTGAGCTCTGTCGCCTTTGCGGGCGAGCACTGCGGGAACGACAAATCGGCCAACGCAGCAGCGTATACTGCACACACTGCCAACGCTGAACAACCTGACGGCCCAGTCGCGTAAGACGCCGACGCGGGCTCTGGGGCATCGGAAACTTACCGCACATGTGACCCTTGCGGGAGTTATTGAATAAACTGCAGGTCAATTGGTTGAAAAGATGGCAAAGTAAGCCATAGTTACGGTGAAAGAGTGTGATTGAGTCGGGAGAACCATTATGGCACGCAGAATCCGGGTTACCCTTGCGGCGACCCTGGTCTTACTCATGACCTTTGTGGGCACCGCAGCCCATGCCAGCAGTACCGTGGAAGAAGAACCATCAGCCCTTGCCATGGTCGGTGACGCTGTCTTCGTGCGACCGGCACTCCTGGCAGCCACTGTGGTCGGAAGCGCGGTTTACACCGTATCCCTGCCCTTCTCCCTGATTGGCGGCAACGCCAGCGAGGCGGGCCATACGCTGGTGGTGGGGCCATCCAAAGCGACCTTTGTCCGCTGCCTGGGCTGCACCATGTCAGGCCAAAAAAAGGCACCGGTCATGCCCGAGGACAATGATTGACTGGAGCGATATTCGCACGGTGCTGCTCGATATGGACGGCACCCTTCTGGACCTCCATTACGACAACCACTTCTGGCTGACGCATCTTCCGTTGCGCTACGCTGAAATCCGCGGCCTGCCTGCGGAAGAGGCACGCTCCGAAGTGCTCTCCATCGTTCAGGCCGAAAAAGGTTCGCTCAACTGGTATTGCCTCGATTACTGGAGCGAGCGTCTGGGATTCGATGTGGGGGCCCTCAAACATGAAGTAAGCGACCGCATTGCTTTTCGTGCCGACGCGCCCGAATTTCTACGCGCGCTGAAACATTCTCACTGCAGAACGCTCATCGTAACCAATGCGCATGAAACCGGCCTCGACCTGAAGCTGGCACGCACCGGACTCGACCGTTGGGTGGATGGCATATTGACCAGCCACCAGTTTGGACTGCCCAAGGAACGCCCGGATTTCTGGGCCGCTCTCCACCGTCACGAGCCTTTTGATCCGCAACAGACACTGTTGGTCGACGACAATACAGCGGCCATACGATCAGCGGATGATTTCGGCATCCGACACCTTCTGGCCATCCGCTCTCCGGATAGCCTGGAACCTACGCGCACCATCACGGACTGGCCCGCAGTGGATCGATTCCGCGAAATCCTTCCGATCCAGGCACCCGTGGCGGTACAATGACGGCATGAGCGAATCGGAAACAAAAGTCCGTCTCGATAAATGGCTTTGGGCTGCACGCTTTTTCAAGACCCGCACCCTGGCCCGGCAGGCCATTGAGGGGGGCAAGGTACGCTATGAAGGTCAACGCACCAAGCCTGGCAAATTTGTCAGCACTGGTGCCCGTATCGAGATTCGCAAAGGACCACTGGATTTCGAAATCCATATCGAACAACTGAGCGAAAAACGCCGCAGCGCGAGCGAAGCGGAAATGCTTTACAGTGAAACCGAGGCGAGCATCCGCAAGCGAGAGGAAAATGCATGGCGCCGACGGACCATGCAGGCCGCGCACAACCCTCCGCCTCACCGCCCAACGAAAAAGCAGCGTCGGGACCTCCAGCGCATCAAGGACCAGATGTCCTTCTGAATCCGCCATTATCACCTTGACGGAGTACTCGGTGAATGAGCCAAACAACTGACAGCATCCAACGCTTCCTTTTCAACGAAGGGCAGGTACGGGGAGAAATCGTCCGTCTGGAAGAAAGCCTCAGGGAAAGCCTGGCAAAAGGGGACTATTCCGATGGGGCCGCTTTACTGCTGGCCGAGAGCCTTACCGCCACTACCCTGTTGGCCGGCATTCTCAAGGTGCCAGGTCGGATTTCCCTGCAGGCCCGGGGGGAAGGGCCGGTATCGCTGCTGATGACCGACTGCAGTCAGGACCGGGGTATCCGGGGTCTCATCCACAGTACAGACGCACCGACACAGGGTTCGGTCCCCGAATTGCTGGGTCGCGGCCAGCTGGCAATCACCATGGAACCCGAAGGGGGCCAGCGCTACCAGGGTATTGTGCCACTGGAGTCCGAAACGCTATCCCAGTGCCTGCAGGATTATTTCACCCGCTCCGAACAACTGGACACCCTGATACTGCTATTCGCCAACCGCCAACGTGCCGGCGGGCTCATGCTTCAGAAAATGCCGGGTTACGAGGAGACAGACGACCAGGATCTCTGGGATCGACTGACCCATCTGGCAGCCACCACCCAACGGGAGGAGTTGTTGGAGCTGGCACCCGAAGAGGTGCTCCATCGGCTTTTCCACGAAGAGGAAATCAGCCTTTACCCCGCCGAGGCAGTAACCTTCCACTGTCACTGCAACCGGGAGCGTACCGAGCAGGCCCTGCTGACCATGGGGGCCGATGAGTGCTACAGCATCCTGGCCGAACAGGGCGAAATCAGCGTGGACTGCCAGTTCTGTA